>NZ_JBFTSN010000730.1:0-1526 GCF_056400045.1 Paenibacillus sp. 01L418 | reverse complement strand
TTTCTACAGACAGCAGCAATGGAGGTAATAATGGTTCTGGCGGAAGCAATGGAAATATGGCTAGGAGCATAGTGTCAGTGGAAAATGGTAAAGCGATAGTAAAGCTAAGCAATGACCAATCCGTCGTATCGATTCCATTAGCGCAAATTGGAGATCATCCTTTATCCGTAGTGGCGGGTTCGGTAATCGTAAATGTAGATCGAGAACTGCTCAATGCTTGGAGAGGACAGATCGGCAATGAGGCAGGGGCAGCAATTGAAGCGCAGATTAAGCCAGTGAGCGAAGCGGGTGACAAGCGGTCAGCCTCTCAAAGTGCAACTGCACAAATAACAATTGCAGGTCAAGTGTATGAAATTAGTATGAAGTTAAAAAAGACAGACGGCAGCGTGGTCGAAGTTAAAGGGGGAAAAGACGGTGTAGAGATTACTTTACCTTATGATGCCGATGGGGTTGATGAAGAGCTTCTCGGTATTTATTACTATAACGAGTTGACTAAGGTTTGGGAATATGTGGGTGGTAAAGTGAACAGCAGTGCCAAAACATTGACTGTCAAACTTCGGCATTTGAGCAAATATGCAGTTTTGGAATATAACAAGACGTTTAGCGATTTGCTCACTACTCATTGGGCTACAAGAACGATCCAAGTATTGTCGGCAAAGCATATTGTGAACGGCGTAAATGATTCCATGTTCAAGCCTGCAGGCGATACAACTCGAGCGGAATTTGTATCTCTCTTAGTTCGTGCTTTAAACCTCGAAGCATCTGAGGAAGTGCAGCTGTTTAAGGATGTGAAGGAGGATGCATGGTATGCAGCAAACGTGCAAGCAGCTGTGAAGGCTGGCATTGTTTCTGGTATCAGTCTTGATTCATTTGCTCCTAATGCGCTTATCACACGTGCAGAGATGGCCGTACTAGTCGCAAGAGCACTTGGACTGAATAAAGATACAAGCATGAATGTCGAGTTTGCCGATGCCAAGGACATACCTGTATGGGCAATGCCTTCTGTGGCAGCAATGAATGAAGCGGCCCTCGTACAGGGAAAAGGGGATAATATGTTCCATCCGCGAGCTAATGCTACGAGAGCAGAGGCAGCACAGTTCATTCTTATTATGATTAATCAAATTAATAAGTCTTAATGAAGTGAAGGACAATGTAATCGAAATTGCTTCTTGAAAGGAAATCATGCATGAATCGTCATCTACAAGCTCTCTATGCCAAGTATCCGGATTTGAAGGAATGTCTTCCTGAAATCCAGCAATCCTTTAGCCTCTTGGAAACCTGTTATCGTCATAATGGAAAAGTGCTGGTTGCCGGAAACGGTGGAAGCGCAGCCGATAGCGAGCATATTGTGGGGGAATTGATGAAAAGTTTCATGCTAACACGTTCGGTTCCCGAAACCTTCCGGCATCAGTTTACGCAGTTATTTCCAGAAGAGGCTGACGAGATTTGTAATGGATTGCAAGGTGCTTTACCCGCCATTTCGTTAGTAAGTCAGAGTGCTTTTATGACAGCTTACGCTAATGACG
>NZ_JBFTSN010000729.1:0-1551 GCF_056400045.1 Paenibacillus sp. 01L418 | reverse complement strand
GTTTACAATACTTTGGGAGTTTCATTAATTTCCCTGAATGTCTCACCAGTATTAGCRCAGAGGACATAGAACAAAGGAATAAGAATGTAAAACGGTTAGGTGACGTGCTAACAGATACTAGACTAGCATTAGTTATTTCTAGAGTGCATTTGCAGGTGAACAACAATGAGCAAGCTATTTCTTTTGCAACTTGGGCAATTAATCGGATTGGAGATAAAATAGTTGGTAGTGCTTTGATTCCTGAGTTTAACGAGATAATTAACAAAGCAACTGCTGTAAAGAGGTTGCAATGAAGGTGATAGATAATTGAACTAACGGGACACGATAGTTCAATGACAACAGGCTGAATCGTTAAATTACCATCGCATCTTATTCAATGATTGGGGTATCTAGATGTATAAAAGCATTCATTGGCATGCGTTTTTCAAAGTGAATACAGAGGAAAAGGCTCGAAAATTACTCTCAAGATTCGAAGAGGTTTGTGAGACGAATGCTGTCCTTTTATCCTGTGAACGTTATTGGAAGGATTCGGCTTTATATGATGTTGGTTTTAGCACATCCTTAAATAAGGACGATATTTCTCATGCCGTTTTCTCAACCCTAGTAAGTGCTCACAAATTGGCTTATGAATGGCAGGTTACTGGTCCTTCCAATTCAGAATCGGGAATTTGGGAATTTAGTGGACTAACCACTAAAACAAAAGTTACAGGTATCGAATGGATTCAGTTTAGGATAGTAAGCGAACCATTATTCAATTAACGGGACACTATAGTGTAACAATCACCAGGACAAGACTGCCGGAAATGAACGGTAGCCTCGTTGAGCTAACGGTCAGGTTAGTTTAGCACACCGTAATTTATAAAAAGTTTCAATTAAGGAGGTGTGTTGAATTATCAGAAGGAGATGGAGATATTACGGAGCAACTTATCTTATTGGTTACATAATTTCAATTTATGGAACGGGCATTCCTCAATGGTACTACTTAATTCCAGTAAAAATAGTGGCCTGTTGTTTTATGCTGATTGGTGGAAGTTCTATATATTACATGGCGGAAGAAAAACTTCATTTATTATTGGCTTTCTATAGGTCATTAAAGTATATCGCAATATCATTTGCAATCTTATTCGTCTTTGCTTTGATACAGCATATTTTTGATATTAACTTATCTGCAATAGTAGGAATTTAATAGTTTAACTCGCTGAACTAACGGGAAACGATAGTTGAAGACTAAAAGGGCTGCCACGTGGCAGCCCTTCGTAGTTACGCTAACGGGCAGAATAGTTCCAATAAGTGGTATTCTAAGATAAGGGATTTGAACAGGGGGGCAATGTTTATGGAAATAAAACATCCAGTTAAGAGTCCATCAAGGATTGGAACCATTATAGGAATGATTGCTATTATATCGAGTCAATCTATTCTTGTATTGAGGTTATGGGATCAGAGGGGTATATTCTACGCTTCGTTAACGGTGATTCTTCTATGTTTAGTTGTACTGTTACTCGCATTGTACAGAACATTTTTTAAGAAACCAACCGTGTTATGCCTATCCAA
>NZ_JBFTSN010000728.1:0-1555 GCF_056400045.1 Paenibacillus sp. 01L418 | reverse complement strand
GTGTAAGATTCCCTTTCTTGTCGACGCCCATATACGCATTCGCTTTACAATGCTCGGACAAATCCTCAATACGCTCTTCAAACTG
This sequence comes from Paenibacillus sp. 01L418, assembly GCF_056400045.1. NCBI lineage: Bacteria > Bacillati > Bacillota > Bacilli > Caryophanales > Paenibacillaceae > Paenibacillus > Paenibacillus sp. 01L418. Next base: position 1,470 of record NZ_JBFTSN010000728.1, on the reverse strand, counting down.
AACGGTGCCCTGTTCTTGATTCAACATGACCTTCCACTCCGGATGTGCAAGCACTAGCTGAACAATCTCCTTACTCATCAATTGACCCAGAAGCTTCGATTCTTCGCCGCACACATATACGAGGCGCAGCTTTGCAGATAGAGCTCCATCAAGCTTCTCAAGCTCTTGAATAACGCTCGTTTGATTCGCTGATGGCTTGGGTGCAGCTGTGACAACATTTTTATTAGCGATAAAGAGCCAACCTGATAGCAAGCAAAACATAATAACGCCTAACATCCAAACGGGACGCCGCTTTCTCTTTAAACGTTTCTTTAAGTTTTTCCAAAGGCTGAATTCCATCATAGGGAAGACCCCTTCTTTATATTTTTTGATAGTATGCGCCATAATTACATAAATATTCAAAACGATTTATTTGTAAGAATCCATAGTTTAAGCTGCTTGTCCGATACCTGTTTTTTCAAAAAAATGACTAGCATTATGTATTCATAATAAAGAAAGCCCCAAAGGATAGTAGACCTTTGGGGCAGCATGCATTCATTTAACGATTGATCCAAGGCTGATTTCCACGTTTTTTCGGTTTATTAGGCCGTGTGGAAACTGTTCGAATAACTGCTTTTTTGTTCGATTTCTTTGGTACAACTATCTTTGCTGGTTTTTCAATTTGTACGTCAGCCGCCTTTGCGGTGTTTTGATCAGAACGATTTCCTTTGCAGCCGCAATCGTCTTGATTCATATTGCCTACACCGGCTGTTTGAGGCCAACCCTGATTAGATGGAAACGGCTGTGAGTACGGGGAGAAACCAGCTACAGGATAACCATAACCGCCATCATTTTGCACTTGAACCGGCATTACATTCCCATGACCGCCATGACCATAGCCGGAGCCATAACCATATTCAGGCTGCATGCTCGATGGGAAAGCCATCCCTTGGTTCGGCTGTGTTGCAAATGGCGATACCATGCCTTGGTTCGGCTGTGTTGCAAATGGCGATACCATGCCTTGGTTCGGCTGTGTTGCAAACGGCGATACCATCCCTTGGTTCGGCTGTGTTGCAAATGGCGATACCATGCCTTGGTTTGGCTGTGTTGCAAACGGCGATACTGCGCCTTGGTTCGGCTGTGTTGTAAATGGCGATACCATGCCTTGGTTTGGCTGCGTCGCAAATGGCGATACCGCGCCTTGGTTTGGCTGTGTCGCAAATGGCGATACCGCGCCTTGGTTTGGCTGTGCCGCAAATGGCGATACCGCGCCTTGGTTCGGTTGTGTTGCCAGCGGTGATACACTGCCTTGGTTCGGCTGTGTCGCCAGCGGTGATACACTGCCTTGGTTTGGCTGTGTCGCTTGAGGGGACACCTTACCTTTATTCGGCTGTGTTGCCAGCGGCGATACCATGCTTTGGTTCGGCTGTGTTGCCAGCGGCGATACCATGCCTTGGTTCGGCTGTGTTGCCAGCGGTGATACYATGCCTT
>NZ_JBFTSN010000727.1:0-1565 GCF_056400045.1 Paenibacillus sp. 01L418 | reverse complement strand
GATCACATGCTGCCTTGAGTATGCAACCTCCTTATTTCATGAGAGTACGATCGAGAGAATGGCCGCGCATTTCTGCACAATCGTTAAGGAGATGACATCAAGCGAAGGGTCCAGAAGAACGATAGGTGAGCTGGAATTAGTGGATGAGGCAGAGCGATTGAAGCTTTCTTCGCCGTTAGCAAGCGCTGCTGATAAAGCGGAACAGAAGAGTAATGACATCGCGGAGAAGGTAAGAGATGCACTGCTCGATGAAACAAAAGAGATGGTAGAGATGTCAGCAAATAATGCACATTTCTCTGCATCCACCGAAGAGCATCCCTGCTGGATGAGCATTATGGAAGAGATAGAGCGGCAAGCGGCAGAAACGCCGCATTCCGCTGCGATTTTATTTGGTTTGGAGACGCTCTCGTATTCCGAATTAAATGAGCAAGCGAATCGTCTTGCCCATACGCTTCGCAGCCGCGGGGTRGGRCCGGAGCGAATYGTAGCRYTGATGGYAGACCGTTCACCYCTGTTGATGATCGGCATTCTTGGCATTTTGAAAGCRGGWGGCGCTTATGTCGCTATTGATCCGGCATACCCTGCTGAGCGTATYCAGTGGATGCTGGAGGATTGCGGCGATCAATGGCTTCTGACAGAAAGRAAATATGCCGGGTTTGTCATGARCGCWKCAGAAGARTGGTATTTGGATGATGCTGATCTGTATAGCTCGGAACGARGRAATYTGGAGATCGTAAGCYKTCCSGAGCATCTGGCGTATGTACTGTATACTTCCGGCTCAACGGGCAGGCCGAAGGGKGCAATGATCGAGCATCGCGGACTRGCAAGCTTCGTGAGTKSATTCCGTGAGCGAATTCCWTTCGAAGCAGGCCAAAGCCTATTGGCAATGGCGACCGTATCATTCGATATTTTCATYGTAGAGAGCCTGCTCCCATTAACAATGGGGATGAAAATGGTGCTKTGCAATGAAGAGGAACGGGGTGATGCTCATCTGCTGCAGGAGCTTATAAARAAGCATCGGGTAGAGGTGCTGCAAATTACGCCATCACGCTTCAAGTGGTGGATGGCGCAAGTGAGCCAAACCGAGGTTTGGAAATCCTTAAGCGTCGTCATGATTGGTGCGGAGCCGTTGACGATGGATTTGCTGGAAAGACTTCGTTCGGTGACGAGTGCACGTATTTTTAATCTCTATGGCCCAACGGAAACAACAGTATGGACATCGGTGTGCGAGGTAACTAGCGGTGAAGCTATTACGATCGGCAGACCTATTGCAGGGGCAGCAATGGTCGTACTGAGTCCAGAGCTGCAGCTGCAGCCAACAGGTGTGATTGGTGAAATTTGCATCGGAGGAGCAGGCGTAGGTCGGGGTTATCTTCGACATCCGGAATGGGATCAGGGAGTATTTATTACGAGCCCGTTTGGTACAGGTGAGAGGATGTACCGCACGGGTGATCTTGGCAGAAGGCTGGCGAATGGTGAATTTGTATACGCAGGCCGCCGCGATCATCAGGTGAAAATACGAGGGCATCGCATTGAAACCGGTGAGGTGGAGCAGCAGCTGCTGC
>NZ_JBFTSN010000726.1:0-1568 GCF_056400045.1 Paenibacillus sp. 01L418 | reverse complement strand
AAACATAAGACATGGCCCACACCAAGGTGCCCAGAAATTAACTATGGTTAGCCCCTCCTTTTGAATTTCATTTTTTAGTGTTGTATCCGTTGCATGTATAATTGTCATGGTTATGTCTTCCTCTCCAGTTGGATGTTAGATTTTTCTAATTTGAATTGCTTAAGCTGCTTATCATGTCAGTTGCTTTAATTTCCTTTAAGTATGAAATGGTACATTCATCAACTTCTAGCATCAATTTCGCTAAGTTTTCATTTATAGATGTTGTCCAATGACAGAATGTAACGGTTTGGCTTTTCTTTACCTCTCTTACTGCATCGTAAACATCAGCCAGTGTTATATCTGATTCAGGATGTTTTAGTTTATATCCACCGTCTTGTCCTTCCTTAGCTTCAACCATCCCAGCTTTCAGCAATGTGGACATGATTTTTCGTAAATAAGCCGCATGGACATTCAGCTGTTGCGCCATTTCTGAGCTAGTCAACGTTCCGCCTTGCTCTGTAAGAAGCAAGATGACACATAAAGCTGCCCGAAATTTTGAAGACCCAATCAAATGATTTTTTATTTGCAAATAGCGCTCCCTCTTTCCGTATTGTGACTTCATTTAAGTTTCGTTAAATGAAGTCTTCCTCTGCCAACTCCAAATTTACGCTCATCGCTATTCGACTGCCGTCTGCCGCAGCAAAAACCAATTGGGAGGGCATAAAATAGGAAGCATCACCAGCGATATAAAGACCGGGTATTGAGGTTTTCCCCTTTCCATCCGTTTGAATTCCTCCCAACTCCGTTTTATCACAGCCCAATTGTTCTCCGAACCGCGTGCTTGAAATAAACTTAGGAGTAACGAAACCACCAGCTCTTTCGATGGTAGTTCCATCTGAGAAACGAATATGCTCAAGCTTCCCATTTTGTCCGACGAATGCTGCAATGGGCTGCTCCATGATTACGATCCCCTTTCGTTGGAGCTGTTTTTTTTGTTCGTTCGACAGGTTTTCATTCCCGTTTGTACAGACAACTAAATCCTTGCTCCAATTGAGAAGCAGCTTCACTGTATGAAAAACAGTCGGATATTCCGAAACAACGACAAGCGGCTGATCGCGTAGCTCCCAGCCGTCGCAATATGGGCAATTAAACAAGCTTTTTCCATAAAGCGGGTAAAAGCCTTCGATCTCGGGAAATATTTCTTTTACTCCTGTTGCCAAGATCAATTTACGTGTATGAATGCGAAATCCAGATGAATCAATAAGCTCAAATCCGGCTTCAATTTTACTGACAGAAATCACCTCAGCTTGCCTATGATCGACTGTTGGATAACTCAGCACCTCTTCATAAGCAATGCGGCGAAACTCAGCTGGTGTAACGCGATCCCTTGTTATAAAGCCATGCGATGTATGAGTAACAGCATTTCTTGGACGATTGTTGTCGATCAAAGCAACGCTTCTCCTTGCCCTGCCAAGCATAAGTGCGGCATTTAACCCTGCTGGTCCTCCGCCAATAATGGCACAATCATAATTCATGTAGCTCATCTCCTACTAATGGGATATTAAAGACTCATTATATCTATAATAAAG
>NZ_JBFTSN010000725.1:0-1569 GCF_056400045.1 Paenibacillus sp. 01L418 | reverse complement strand
TGTCTGTACCACGAACGCAAGAATTCAGCGGCATGCATGGACAAGCGATGCATAAACCTGTAGCTGATCAGAATATGTTGGCCAATCAGTCTGCCAAACAAACAGAGCTTCTAAGAGGGAAAAACACAGCGATCGAGCAATCAAACGGACTTCATATTCGCAGTGATCAAGAAGGTCAGCAAGGTAACGCTTATCAGCAGGCAAAACGTAAGCGTACACAGTTATCCTCGGATGTTGATGAACAGGAGGCGGCTCCTACACATCCGTACAAAGGCCATAGGCTTGATATTAAGTTATAAAATGAAGGCATCATATGAAAGGCAGGCTATGAACGATGCAGCCATACTTGCAATATATCGTATTACTAGGAGCGGTTGTTATTGTCGGTGCCTTTGTAATGCCTCGTAAGAAGCAGGATACAGCTCTACCGTCACAATCGATGCAAAACATGGAAACCGCGCTGGAGCAGTTTATGGAGAACATGGAGAAGGATAATGAGGATCTCGTGCTCCTCGTTAGAACTGCTCAGCAAGAATCGAAATTAGATGCGGATCGCAAGGAGCAGCGTATTGTAGAATTGGAGCGGAAATTCGAACAGCTCACAGAGCAGTTGCAAAAGAAAATGTCCAAGTCCACGGCCTATATTCGTCCAGTGGAAACCCCATTGCCAGCGGTCTCATTAAATTCGAATGAACATCTTGTTAAAGATGCGCCTGTTGTTGAACATATTATAGAAGAGACAGTTCGGATGAACACCATCCAGGACAGATATAAAGAGCTGTTTACACTTTATGAGCAAGGGAAATCGATTGAAGCGATATCCAAAAAGCTTGGTATGAACAAAGGTGAGGTACAGCTTATTATACAGCTTGCTAAGCAGGAGGATTCTGTCCATGCTTAAAAGTCGAGTATTTCTTATGGGATTAGGTGCAGGTATCATCATTGGCGCTTTGTTGTTCCAGCTGATGCTCTCTGGCGAGCAAAGCAGGCAAAGGCTAAGTGACTTAGGAAAAGAGTCAGATGAGAAGCTTTACACTCAACTAGAAGTTGATGCTTTGTTAAAGGCAAATCAAGACTCGCTTCAGCTTAATAAGGACAACACAGGGGGACAGGAGACTAAGCCTGCTGCTGATTCTGACAAAGCTAAGGAGCAGACAAGCGAGGCGAAGACTGATAAAGCTGCGCCTACGGCTACGGCAGTCCCTGTTCAGGAACAGTCTGAGATCAAGCATGTTATAAGAATTAAAGCAGGCTCTAGTCTGACGAATACAGCAGAGCTGCTTGCTTCGAATAATATTATTAAAGATAAAACCGCTTTTGTATCAAAAATGAAAAAGTCAAAGAAGCTGGTTCGCGCCGGTTATTTTTTGTTTCATGAGGAGATAACGGTTGAAGAAGCCATTCGGATCGTAACCGGCGAGCCTTTAACATCTTCAGAAGTAAATCTTCTAACTGCCAACAAAAAATAGCTATCCTATCTTTTCTGAAACGATTGTTGCATGCGATGTGTATTTATGGTATATTAATTCACGGTGTTAAAAACGCACGCAGGTCAATTTTGTCAAACGG
>NZ_JBFTSN010000724.1:0-1575 GCF_056400045.1 Paenibacillus sp. 01L418 | reverse complement strand
ATGTAAATGTCCTTCATTAGATTTGCCAACTGTAACAATATGAAGCGGTATTGATAGAGTCGATGACAATTTGATTTCGAGCTGCTGCCCAGGAACTAACTMATTTAAAATTTCAGGATAGATGACTCTAATTCGTTTCACTTTGCCGTTTTCGTTTAAAGCATAAATAATATTTTTATGCTTGCTAACCATTTTGGCATGGATAATTTGGTAGTTTTTGTTGAATACATCTACGACGTATACTATAAAAAAAACAATCATTACAAAACCCATAAAGAAGAAAAAGAAACCTATAGCTTCAGGACCATCATTCATATAAATGTTTATAAATTGAATAACGGCATTCATGCCAAGTACAAAGCTTGTCAGAAGCCCCATATAGAAAGATTTCATCGGTTTAAGATTCATTTGATCAACCTCCTCAATGTTGTTGTCAACGTACAATTTATCCTATCTTTCGGACGACAAAAGTGATGCAATCACTGCTCAGCAAAATATCCCTTTCATTTCTAACGATTGCAAATTCCAGCTGTTTGACGTGGTGGTCAATAACTTCCCAGCTCATATATGCTTTGCTTAACAAATGCTCCATCGCTTGTGTTTCCATATTTACTTCAATAAGAACTTCTAGACTTTCACCGCTTCGTATATCTGTTTCGCGAATATTGGTGTTTATGATGATACAATTGATTCCATTATCTTTTGTACCCGCAGTCATATGATGCAGTGTATGACGCAACATCGCTTCAGTATTCACATGCTCCAGCGAGGATACTGCTACAATATAATCATATTCTTTCTCTGAAATTGTAAAATTGCCTATATCGCTTGCAACAGGCTTTAGTAAATGATGCACTCCAAATTGCTCGCCATAACTCATTAGCTTACTGAGGGCTGACTCCAAGAGATCCACGCATACCACTTGTCCATGAATATGATGTTCTTGCAATACCTTTGCTATCGGTATGCTATTTCTACCTACTCCGCAGCCTAAATCAAGAACAGATAGCGGGCCTGATTTATCAAGTAAGTCAAGATTTTTCATAACCGTCAGCACAGGCTTATGCAGCCACGAGCCTTCCTCAAACAATTTATAATCATCATAGCAGACTTCGTGATATTTTTTCTCTTCCTCTCTAATTCTCGCTACCCTCTCATCCATAAAATAACCCTCTCTCTTTTTATGTGGCGTACTGGGTAATATTGATAGGTCTACTTAAATCCTGACATAACGGTGAGGTCGAAGCAACAAAATTTTACATCGATATCGCATAATTAATGGGTAAATAAAAAAAAGGAATTGCTGACTCGCGCCGAGCAATCCCTTTAGATTTATTATGGCTCAATGGAAACGAGCGTAGGTCTTTCCCATTTTCGGTGTTCATATTTAATATAATAATCATGATCCACTTCAATTAGTTTATAGATGCCTTTAGGTATTTGAATCATGTCTTGATGCCCGCTCAAATCCTGAATTTTGATGGCTGTTTCATGAACCTCAATCACTTTCACCTGTGCTCCTGTTACATTCGAGTAAGAATTCCATATCGCTAATGCAAACAAGAGCAATAGGAC
>NZ_JBFTSN010000723.1:0-1589 GCF_056400045.1 Paenibacillus sp. 01L418 | reverse complement strand
ATCATGATGTTCTCGCAGGCAATTGGGCGAAGGATGCGATTTCTAAAGTAACAAAAATGGGCTTAATGCAAGGATATGAAGATGGAACGTTTGGTGCTGAAAAAGCAATGACACGAGCTGAAATGGCGAAGCTTATATCCACGCTTATCGGTGCTGCACCAAAGGCTGGAGCAGGTTTTACCGATATTTCGACTCATTGGGCGAAGGCATCTATTCTAAATGTGCAAGCTGCTGGAATCACTAATGGCTATGCGGATGGAAGCTTTAAGCCAAATAACGCGCTGACGCGTGCTGAAGCAGTCAGCATGATCAACAAAATGCTGGGCAGAGTCAAACTAGTTGGCATAACATCATCCCCGTGGAAGGATGTTACTAGCAAGCACTGGGCTTATGGCGATATTTTAGCGGCGTCAGTTAAGTAGCAGAGATAGGGTGTCCAAAAAGAGTTAAACTCGCTGAAGAGATAATTGGATTTAATTAAAAACCATAAAAATATTAAAAAAATGGCGTCACAGGAACTTATTCCAGTGCCGCCATTTTTCTGTTTTGGTCTATTTATGTTTGCTTAAATAAATGGTAGGCGAGCAAATTTCTGTGTCTGCTTGAGGTGGAAATGGAGCAGTAAGCACGCATAGGTTCTTACAGCGAGAGAAAAGGCTAGGTTTGTTGTCTGTAAGAACAAATATGGGCTTACAGAGTTACGGCAGCGTTTGTTCGAGGTGGAAATGGAGCAGTAAGGACGCATAGGTTCTTAAAGCGAGAGAAAACGCTTGGTTTGTTGTCTGTAAGAACGAATATGTGCTTACAGACTTGCGGCAGCGTTTGTTCGAGGTGGAAATGGAGCAGTAAGCACACATAGGTTCTTACAGCGAGAGAAAAGGCTAGGTTTGTTGTCTGTAAGAACAAATATGTGCTTACAGAGTTGCGGAAGCGTTTGTTCGAGGTGGTAATGGAGCTTTAAGCACGTATAGGTTCTTAAGGCGAGAGAAAAGGCTAGGTTTGTTGTCTGTAAGAACAAATATGCGCTTACAGAGTTGCGGCAACGTTTGTTCAAGGTGGAAATGGAGCAGTTAGCACGCATAGGTTCTTACAGCGAGAGAAAAGGCTAGGTTTGTTGTCTGTAAGCACATATATGAGCTTACAGAGTTGCGGCAGCGTTTGTTCGAGGTGGAAATGGAGCAGTAAGCACGCATAGGTTCTTACAGCGAGAGAAAASGMTAGGTTTGTTGTCTATAAGAACAAATATGCGCTTACAGAGTTGCGGCAGCGTTTGTTCGAGGTGGAAATGGAGCWGTAAGCACGCATAGGTTCTTACAGCGAGAGAAAAGGCTAGGTTTGTTGTCTGTAAGAACAAATATGCGCTTACAGAGTTGCGGTAGCGTTTGTTCGAGGTGGGAATGGAGCAGTAAGCACGCATAGGTTCTTAAAGCGAGAGAAAAGGATAGGTTTGTTGTCTGTAAGAACAAATATGTGCTTACAGACTTGCGGAAGCGTTTGTTCGAGGTGGTAATGGAGCTTTAAGCACGTATAGGTTCTTAAGGCGAGAGAAAAGGCTAGGTTTGTTGTCTGTAAGAACAAATATGCGCTTA
>NZ_JBFTSN010000722.1:0-1621 GCF_056400045.1 Paenibacillus sp. 01L418 | reverse complement strand
TCTTAGGAGACATACCATGTTTTCTGGCTACAACCTCCGTACGGTAACCAGCTAACACTTCTACAACAAGCTCCTTTTTCGCTTCAACCGGGCATCTAAATCGTCTTCTCACTGGTCATTCCCCCACCATAAATTTAGTGTAGCTGAAAGGAGTGGGAGTGTCCAAATGGATTAGGGGGCTATATAGATAGGATCCGTTATTCTAGTAAAAAGACAATAAATTCAAGCACTTTAGCCCAAATAGCGGAACATATGTCCGTTAGCTCTACAAAAACAGCCGATTCTACACAAATAAGCGCTCTGGTGTCCGTTACGCTCAAGCAGGTCTGCTTCATCCATCCACTTAGCAGCATTCTACAACGAATCATTTGCCACACACACAACATCCGCGCTGCTCCCGGCCCAAACACACCACCATTATTGTTCCACAACTAATTGTCCACTAACTACACACAACCCGCTAGCACAATTCCACACATGAGCGTCCGCTACAAACACACCACCATTGCCGTTCCACTCTTAATAGTCCACTACATACAACCCGCAAGCACAATTCCGCACATGAGCGTCCGCTATAAGCATACACAATTACTGTTCCACAACCAATTGTCCACTACACACAACCCGCGAGCATAGTTCCGCACATAAGCGTCCGCTATAAGCACACCACCATTACTGTTCTACAACCAATTGTCCACTACACACAACCCGCGAGCACAATTCCACACATGAGCGTCCGTTACAAACATACCACCATTACCGTTTCACACCCACTAGTCCACTACAGACTACCCGCTATCAAAGTTCCGCACATGAGCGTCCGACATTCATTCATTTAATCATTCACTTACTGAATTACTGACTTACTAACTATCTACTCACCGCCAACACCGCTCCATAAACAACATTCCACCTCGCAAGCACCACCCGCTCTATCCCCCTTTTTTATCTTGTTGGTGCCACCCACCTCCTCCTCCTTTCGCACCACCAACCCATCACACAAAAAAAAGCCCGCAGTAGACTCTGCGGGCCAAGATCTTTATTTTTTAGAAACGGATTGGAACCACTCATTAACTTCTTTCGTGATTTGGTCTCCGCCATTTGCTTTCCAGCTGGATACAAACTCATCGAAAGCATCAACCGGCAATTTGCCGTAGATGATTTTGTTGAACGTTTCCATCTCGGATTGACGTAGCAAATTCCATTTCGAAACCATTGTTTCTGTTGCTGCACCTGTAAAGTAGTTTTGTTTGCGAATATCCTTTTGATCCATAACGACTTTTGCTGCATACCAGTTTTCAGGTTTGCGGAATTCAGCCGTTTGTTTCTCGTAAGGTGTTTCCGGAGCAACTCCGTCAGCAAGCTTAACCAAAGTTGTCATAAATAGATCAGGAATACGAGCCGGACCTGTAATGAACGGGAATTCGTTCGTAAATCCAGGGATTTTATCCTTGTTGCTCGTTGGTTGACCGTCTACGATATCCCAGTCATAGCCTTGAGCAAAGCCATGCTCATATTTGCTTCCAACCGTAGGATTCGCTAGGTTTTCAAGCAAGTAGTTAAAGCCATGCTCATATTTGCTTCCAACCGTAGGATTCGCTAGGTTTTCAAGCAAGTAGTT
>NZ_JBFTSN010000721.1:0-1623 GCF_056400045.1 Paenibacillus sp. 01L418 | reverse complement strand
GGACTTACGCGATGACCGCGGTACAGCAGACCTTTTCCGTGGATTGACGATAAAATATGCCATACACTCTCGATGTACTCGTTTTTAAGCGTGATATATGGATTGTCTAAATCCGTCCAATACGCGATGCCTTCTGTCAGCTCACGCCACTGCTTTTCATATTCAAATACGCTGTCTTTGCATTTTTTCACAAACTTCTCTACACCGTATTCTTCGATTTCCTGCTTGCCGGAGATGCCTAGCTGCTTCTCAACTCCAAGCTCTACCGGTAGACCATGCGTATCCCATCCTGCTTTACGGATAACACGGTATCCTGCCATTGTTTTGTAGCGGCAAATAAAATCTTTAATTACGCGGCCAAGTACATGACCGATATGTGGTGCTCCATTAGCGGTAGGCGGCCCTTCATAAAATACAAAATTCGGCTTGCCTTCCCGGTTTGCTATTGATTTTTTAAACGTTTCATCTGTTTTCCATTGCTCCAGCACTCGCAGCTCACGGGTGCGGGCACGTTCCTTAACGTCTACGCGTTGCATCGCTTCAGCCTCCTAATTTAAACAAAAATAAAGCCTCATCCCTATGAGAAGGGACGAGGCTTAGTCGCGTTACCACCCTTGTTCCGCACTGCTGTTGAAATCCAGCAACAAGTCAATGAGAGCAGACAGCTACGTTCAGCTGTGCTTCATGCGGCACCTTAGTCGCGAACATAATATTCGCGTTCCCTGTAACGGGGGACAGCCGTCAGCACTTACTGCTGCATACGCAGGTTCAGCACCGCTTCTCAGAGAGGATATTCCGCAATAGCTCACACACCGGGCTTTCAGCTGCCGCCGGCTCTCTGAGGAGTGAACTCAAAACGTACTTGTTCTCATCAACGAAGTTTAGATCATCAATTAATTACTATTAGTTATAGCGTAACAACAGGCCAAATGTCAAATGGCATTTCGCCTGTTTATAAAAAAACTAGCCGCGAGTCAATTCATGCTCGGTTTGTCTTACATGCGGCTCCAGCGTATCCCAACCATCTACCGAAAGCAGTTCAAGCTGAGCTTCTACAAGTGTACGGAAACGAGCACGGTATACGGAAGCTTGTTTTTTAAGCTCTTCCACCTCAAGAGAAACCTTGCGAGACTTGGCAAGTGATTCATYGATAATTCGATCAGCGTTTTTCTCTGATTCCTTAATGATCAACTGTGCTTCTTTCTTCGCGTTGTTTCTTACTTCATCGGCTGCTTCTTGTGCAACTATAATCGTTTTGCTAAGCGTTTCTTCGATATTCGTAAAATGATTCAATCTTTCCTGCAAGCCTAATACTTGGTTTTGCATTTCTTTATTTTCACGAATGAGCGATTCATAGTCTTTGATGACCTGATCTAGAAATTCATTAACTTCATCCTCATCGTAGCCACGTAATCTCCGACCAAACTCTTTGTTATGTATGTCCAATGGCGATAACGGCATTGGGGCACCTCCTTATGGTATTTGGAACATTCGTAACCGAAAATACACGATTTGATGAGAATAATTCGACAACTACAGGAAAATTCCTGCAATCATTCAAATAAATTTGCCGATCTTTACTCGAATTCTGCCTTTTTTTGTCACGCCATCCACCTCTAGTAC
>NZ_JBFTSN010000720.1:0-1626 GCF_056400045.1 Paenibacillus sp. 01L418 | reverse complement strand
CAGCAGTACTTGTCGTTACCACTTGTGAAGCATCCAAATATTTAATTTCAGGGCCAAACAATGTGTTTTTAAGCGATTCAACATCATATTTATCAGCGTTTGCACCGATCAAACGATCAAGTACGACGTTTTGGTCTGATTTTTTCCAGCCAGAGAATTCATTTCTTGATTCCGAATCAGTTGTTGTCATAAAGCGCATTAATTTGAATGAAGCTTCTTTATGCTTGGAAGTCGCACCCATTACTAGATGCCCTCCACCTACAAAGTACTTACCGCCTTCATAATCTTTTGGCTGCGCATTCGCAGGAGGAAGTGGAACTGGAGCAAATGCCGTTTTGAAATCATGCGGATATTGCTCCGTATTTCCTGGGTCAGGAATCATAAAGCTTCCGGAAAGAATCATAGCAGCACTTTCACTGAAAAATTCAGTACGATAGTTAAGCTTCGATGCAAGAACATCCGCATAAGGCTTAGCCGATTTATCTACCGTTTCCATGTCTTTGCGCAGCTGGAAGAAGTATTTATAAGTTGGATCAGCCAAGATCGTCGTTCCATCATCATAACGGAAAGGATCTTTCATCACCGTTTGGGCTGGAGCATTCATATACAATTCCCATGTATGGAAGTACGAACCGTACTGTTTATCCACGCCTTCGCCTTTGGTCAGCTTCTTGGAATAATCGCGGAAGTCATCCCATGTCCAACCGTATGTCGGCACTGGCAAGCCTGCTGCATCTAGGGCATCCTTATTCAATAGAATGAACTGGTAACCTGTAGACATCTGCATGCCGTAAGTTTTGTCGCCCACTTTTGGATTAACAAAATATTCATCCGCAGCAACGAGATTATTGGCAGCATAATATTCATCCAGCGGAGCTAGCGCGCCTCTAGTTGCTCTTTCGATAACCGCTGACGCGCTCGGAACGTTTACGACGTCGACCGCTTCACCCGAAGAGATTAGAAAATCAAGCTTTTTCAACATTTCCAAGGAATTACCCGGAACAAGAATGACATGCTCAACTTTAATATCCGGATTTTCTTTCTCAAATTCTTGCAGCATAGCTTTTGTACCAACCTCTTGAGCTGCACTGTCAAAATTGTAATACTTAATGGTCACTTGCTTGTCCGCCGTACCCTCAGACCCGGCAGCGTTTGAGCTTTTAGGCGAATTAGAATTACCTCCACATGCGCTTAGCACTGCAAAAGCCGCCAACAAAAGACAGATCGAAACTAAAAACTTGCGTTTACCCTTATGATTCATTTTTTTGCCCCCCTATTTAATAGCTGACTCATCTTCTTTCATCATCAGTATAAAGATTGGACGATTCATAGAAGAGTATAATTTTGAGGTAAAATGATTACTTTTTTGACTTTTTTTCAAATATCACCCTTTGACTCCGCCAAGGGCAATTCCGTTAATTACTTGCTTCTGCAATATAATAAATATAATTAATAACGGGATAATAGCTGACAGCGCGGCCATCATCATAATGGCATCATTCGTTGTATAATCATCCCTGAACAGGCTCATACCAAGCGGGATCGTATACAAATCCTTTGATTGCAGGAAAATAAGCGGATTCTGATAATCATTCCATGACCATATGAACTTTATAATAGCGACGG
>NZ_JBFTSN010000719.1:0-1629 GCF_056400045.1 Paenibacillus sp. 01L418 | reverse complement strand
GTTGTTGTAGTGGCAAAAGGGATTCAAAATGGGATTGAAAAGGTTAGCAAAATTTTGATGCCAGCTTTATTTGTACTCTTTATCGTACTCATCATTCGCTCACTTACACTGGATAACGCGATGGAAGGTGTGAAGTTTTTTCTAGCACCTGATTTCTCAAGGATCACATCCCAAAGTATATTGTTTGCGATGGGTCAAGCTTTTTTCTCCTTAAGTGTCGGAGTATCCGTAATGGTTACATACAGCTCTTATTTGTCAAAAAAGGAAAGCTTGATTCAACCGGCTATTTCTATCGTAACCATGAATTTGCTGATTGCATTATTAGCGGGATTGGCCATCTTTCCGGCTGTATTTTCACTAGGTTTAGAACCAGCGGAAGGACCTGGCTTGTTGTTTGTTGTCTTGCCCGCGGTATTTGATCAAATTATTTTTGGGGAAGTTTTTTTATTAGGCTTTTTAGCGTTATTTTTATTTGCAACATTAACGTCGGCCTTCTCGATGCTAGAAATCATTGTAGCTTCTATGGTTAAAGGCAAAGAGGAGAAGAGAACAAAATATGCCTATATGCTTGGTGCATTCATATTTGCGGTAGGCATTCCGTCTGCGTTATCTTATAGTGCTTTTGCCGACATTTTAATCTTTTCGAAAAATCTATTTGATTCAGCTGATTATTTAGTTAGTAATATCTTGATGCCGCTCGGCGTGTTTTTGATTTCGATTTTTGTACCGCTTAAAATGAAGAAAAGCACGCTGCGAGAGGAGTTATTGCAGCATTCTCGTTTTGGCGCTACTGCTTTTATTATTTGGTTTTTTATTATCAGGTTTATTATTCCTCTAGTCATTATCATCGTATTTCTTGATATTACTGGGGTGCTTAATAAAATAACTTCATTATTGTAGTATCCAACATTATGAGCAAAAGAAAGGGATACCCATAACCGGGTATCCCTTTTTATTTTATTTCCTTGCAGTAATCATAAATCGTTCTGAATTTGTTCTGATTCCTTGTTCGGTTTGGTTGTTTTTAATAAATTGTTGAAGGATTTGAAAATCTGTCTCGGATTGTCCGAAGTTCGGGATAATTGGCGTGTGTTTCAATAGAAAAATAAAGTCTTCAGCCGTCTCAAAATAATCGGTTGCGTTGTATTCAAATGACTGAATGTCTGTGAAGCCTGCATCAGCTAACTCTGCAATATATTGATTTTTCAAGACACCTTTTTTTGTACCAAATGACTGTCCTCTTCCGAATGCCTCTTTAAGGTTGAGCTTATCGTGCTCACTAACCTGTTGGGTAAAAAATACACCATCGTTCACCAATACTTTTGCGATTTCTTTGGCAGAAAAAGCGGAATGTCTGCAAGAGACTACATTGAAAAAGTGGTCAGGAAAATCGAGCTTCTCCGCATCCATTTGTAAAAAGCRTATATTTGATTTATTTGATTGTTTTACGTTATTTAATGCGGTCTCAATCATGCCTGTGGAAAGATCAATGCCAATTAGAAGCAAAGCTGAATCCGCTAATGATAATAATGCTTCTCCGCCGCCAGTGCCGATATCAAGCAAAAGATCAGACTTCTTGCACGACTGGATGACTTCATCATAAAAATCCCATGCGACTCCTTCTGAGAC
>NZ_JBFTSN010000718.1:0-1645 GCF_056400045.1 Paenibacillus sp. 01L418 | reverse complement strand
GGTAACGCAAGCAGCTTTCGAGGGAGCCAAGTCGGGTGTCACCGTGAGCTTCGGATTAATTAGTATCATGGTGTTTTGGCTTGGCATGATGCGAATAGCGGAGGATGCAGGGCTGCTGCGTACACTTGCTCGAATGCTCGGGCCTGTGGTGCGCAAGCTTTTTCCTGACGTTCCTCCCAATCACCCAGCTCTCGGATATATAATGAGTAATTTAAGCGCTAATCTCTTTGGGTTAGGAAATGCAGCCACGCCAATGGGAATAAAAGCGATGCAGGAGCTTCAGAAGCTTAATCCTGATCCTGCTACAGCAACTCCAGCCATGTGCACGCTGCTTGCGCTAAATACATCCAGCATTACGATCATTCCCACCACGCTTATTGCCATTCGAATGAATTATGGTTCAGCTAACCCTGCTGAAATTATCGGTACAACGCTGGCAGCGACATTTGTTGCTACTACGGCTGCAATACTTGCCGACCGCTGGTATCGAAGAAAATCACCACCGCCGCCAATAGCTCCTTCGCCACCTAGACCTGAGAATAAGAAGTCGGCTTCACCAGCTTCCGGAGGTGAGGCAATTGTATAATATTTTTACAAGCTTATCCGCTTGGATGATTCCAGCCATTATCGTATTTATTCCGCTCTATGCAGCTTTAAGACGCAAAGTACCTGTCTATGAAACGTTTGTTGAAGGGGCCAAGGATGGCTTCGGAACAGCGATTAATATCATTCCTCATTTGGTTGGCATGATGGTTGCTATCAGTATGTTTCGCTCATCTGGAGCCTTGGAATTGCTGCTTTCTACAGTCCGACCTCTCTTTGATTGGGTCGGTATCCCAAGCGAGGTGCTGCCTCTCGGGATTTTGCGGCCTTTGACTGGCGCAGGCTCGTTAGCCTTCACGACTGACCTTATTCAGAACTTTGGCCCGGATTCTATGATCGGCAGAATTGCTTCCACAATTCAAGGCAGCACGGATACAACCCTGTATGTGCTTACTGTATATTTTGGAGCGATTGGAATAAGAAAGTCACGTTATGCGTTAAAAGTTGGTTTATTTTCCGATATAGTAGGTTTTTTCGCAGCAATTTTCATTTGCTTATACATATTCGGCTAGTGAAGCTTGTACTTTCGCCTTCATATCGTTATGATGGAGATTGAGGTGAAAGCATTGGAACGTTTACAGAAAATATTAGCAGCAGCGGGAATTGCATCCCGTCGCAAATGTGAAGAAATGATTTTGGCAGGAATGGTTGAAGTTAATGGTGAGAAGGTTACGACGCTAGGCGTTAAGGCTGATCCAGCGGTTGATGCAATTACGGTTAACGGCAAGCCGATTCGGAGCGAGAAGAAGCTCTATCTCATGCTTAACAAATCCAAGGGAGTCATAACTAGCGCCAAAGATCCACAAGGCCGCAAAGTGGTTTCTGATTTCTTGCCAGGTATTAAAGAGYGAGTATATCCGGTCGGTCGATTGGATTATGATACGGAAGGACTTCTTATCCTAACGAATGATGGCGAATTCGCTAATTTGTTAACACATCCAAGTCATCATGTTCCCAAAACATACCGTGCGACCGTTAAAGGCGTTCCTCATGGAACGGCATTGGAGCAGTTGCAAAAAGGGATTAAGCTAGAGGATGGCAT
>NZ_JBFTSN010000717.1:0-1669 GCF_056400045.1 Paenibacillus sp. 01L418 | reverse complement strand
GACACAGGCACAGAGGTTAATAAAGATGAACTACGCGTGGGTGATCTTGTGTTCTTCAACACAAGCGGCAAAGGCGTTTCTCATGCGGGCATTTACATTGGGGATGGGAAATTTGCTCATTCTTCTACAAGCAAAGGGGTTACGATTACAAACCTTAACGATTCTTATTATGCAAAACGTTATGTAACAGCAAGGCGTGTCGTAACGGAAGATACATTTGCTGCGATGATGGAGTCTAAATAAAGCGTAATGATTTTAAAAACCACCTTACGAGGTGGTTTTTTTTATGTAACCATTTATTAAGTATTTGTTAAAGGGTTGTAAGCCAATAATTCGCAAGCTTACAATGTAAATAACATGAGTAATGGAATGAGGTTATAGGATTGAAAAGAGGAACAATCGCATCTTTGGTAGAGGTACTAGCTGTATCTACTAAACTAGGACTTACCTCATTTGGGGGTCCGATAGCCCATTTGGGTTATTTTCACAATGAGTATATTCGTCGCCGTAAATGGATGGATGAACGTAGTTATGCAGACCTCGTTGCTTTATGTCAGTTTCTACCTGGACCAGCCAGCAGTCAAGTTGGGATCGGTATAGGGATAGTTAGGGCTGGGTTATTGGGCGGACTAGTGGCTTGGTTAGGGTTCACACTGCCATCGATCATTGCATTAGTGGCCTTTGCTTTTTTGCTGCAAGGATTTGATCTTGGAAACACAGGCTGGATTCATGGATTGAAAATTGTAGCGGTGGCCATCGTTGCTTATGCCGTTCTAGGGATGGGGCAGAAACTAACACCGGATCGAAACAGAGCTACGATAGCAGTCATCGCTGCTGCGATAACGTTATATTGGCAAGCGGCCTATAGTCAAGTAATCATTATTGCTGCAGCTGGACTGATCGGGGTATGGTTATATCGTATGAAAACAGTCGAGGGAACTCCTGATCTGAACATTCGAATTAGCCGTTCCCTTGCGATCTCCTGCCTCGTTATATTTCTCACGCTGCTTATTGTTTTGCCATTTCTAAGACAATGGGAAAATATGGAATGGATTGCGATGTTCGATAGCTATTATCGTGCAGGCTCACTGGTGTTTGGAGGCGGACATGTTGTTCTGCCGCTTCTTGAGAACGAAGTTGTCTTTACCGGGTGGGTTAATGAATCGGATTTTTTAGCTGGTTATAGCGCTGCGCAGGCTGTGCCTGGTCCACTTTTCACATTCGCTAGTTATCTTGGTACTCTCTCTGGTGGATTGACTGGAGCCATTGTTGCAACAACTGCAATTTTTTTGCCGGCATTTCTTCTCGTTGCTGGAACATTGCCGTTTTGGAATGTGTTGCGAAATAACTCAAAAATCCAAGGTGCATTAGTTGGCGTTAACGCCGCTGTAGTTGGCATATTGCTTGCTGCACTGTATGATCCGCTTTGGACTAGCGCGATAGTAGAGTCCGGTGATTTTATGCTGGCTGCCGTATTGTTTATTATGCTTGTTTTTTGGAAGCTTCCACCTTGGATGATTGTTGTGACCGGTGCATTAGGTGGAATGGCCCTTGAACTTATTTAATAATTAATCAATTGATAAAAACCTCTAATCCGCGATAACGGATTAGAGGTTTTTTTATATGAATTGAATCTGCCTACATAACGGATTTTGCACCAATGCTCAAT
>NZ_JBFTSN010000716.1:0-1683 GCF_056400045.1 Paenibacillus sp. 01L418 | reverse complement strand
CAGCGGATTGAGTTTGCTTGTTTCGTGCGCTTGCGCTCGATTTTGCCTCTTTGAATAGCTGCATCGGCAACGGCAGCAAGCTGATCGGGAATATCGATTTCATTATATGTTTTTTTAAATAAATCCATTCGGTTACTCATCGTCTTCCCCCTCGTTTAGATGAATATTCAGCTTTGCTAAAGCCCGGTAGACGCTCGATTTCACCGAGCTTAACGGCATATCGACAATTTCAGCAACATCTTTTAAGGGCAAATCTTCAAAATACCTAAGGATGATCACCGTTTTGGACTTCTCGTCAAGACTGTTGAGTGCCTGATGCAGATCGATTTGTTCTTCGGTTCGTTCAGGAGCGTAACCAGCCTCATAATCACTGTCGATATAGACTGTTTTTTTCGCTTTTCGAATATATTCAAGCGCATAATTGACGGCGATCTTTGTTAGCCACGTATGAAAGTATTGCGGCTCACGCACTTTTTTGACAGAAATAAAGGCGCGATATATGGTTTCTTGTACAATTTCGAGAGCATCGTCCTTGTTGCGAACATAAGTATAGGCGATTCGGTAGAGCCGATCCTGTCGACTCGCGATCAATTTGGAGAAGCTTTCGTCATCGCCGGCTATCGCTTTTTTTACAAGTTCAATTTCATTTGAAATGGCGGTCGGCCTCCTTATGAGTAATAGTCGTGCTCTGGTTATGCTCTCCCACACGGTTCCAATCATACTGAACCTTGCCCCAGTCAGGTGCGCCGATAGAGGCTGTTCCAAAACCTGAGGCAAGCACTTTTTCGCCATGTTTTAGGGTATAATTATAGGTGCCCTCTGAAAGTCTCGCCTCGCCCTTTAAGGAATAATCGACGGATACAGGAGTGATCATCAGGTTGCGAAATGATTCGTTATCGACTTTTTTGCTGCAAGCGTACATCGTTAGCGGCATGTTGATTTTGCGAACTTGTTCGCCGCTCTCTTGATCAATTTCATATAGCTCGATATGGAGCGGGATGTCGAGTGACAACTTATTTACCGGAACGATAATGGTCTGATTCACTTTGCCCCATTCCGGTCCGCCTACAGAAGCAGTTCCAAAATCAGTCATGATGATTTTATCGCCTTGCTTGATTGTGAAATGGTAGGTGCCTTCGAATAAGCTTGCTTCGCCATTAATTTCAAATACTAAACTTTGCTTCGCTGCTTCAATGTTGCGGAACGAGTCGTTGCTAATGCTTGCATTGGGCTGTTTCACATGCTGCTGCGTTATTTGGTTTACGTTTTCCTTGGCTTGAACAATGCTGCGGTCGCTGACCGAATTCGTCAGCAACCCGATAAGGGTTACACCGGCAATGACTGAAGTTACGACTGTACCTATTACTATTTTTTTCATATGAATAATCTCCTTATGGCTTTTTCGCCGTGTATTATTGTTAAACGATAGTTGCTGTTTGCTTCATGAAGGCTACATAGGTTAGATGGGCGAGATGGTCATAAAGACGCAAGGAAGTATATTCCATTAATCGGCTATGGAATGCGACCAACTTTTGTATAACGAATAGCGTTTCGGAGCTTGTCTACCTTTTCAACAATTTTAATGGCGCTTCATTATTCCGTGCGTTGTATAATGAATTCTTAAGCTTTGTGTACGAATGCCTCGGCGAATGCTGAGAGGCTATTTATTTGGCAGGAGGAAAT
>NZ_JBFTSN010000715.1:0-1689 GCF_056400045.1 Paenibacillus sp. 01L418 | reverse complement strand
GCGCTCACTGGGCTGCTGACGACCTTGCCGCTGCTAGCATTTGCACTTATTTCTCCGCTTGCGCCACGAATGGCTCAGCGCATAAGTATGGAAAACACATTATTTATTGCAATGGTCGTGCTGACTGGCGCGATTGTAATTCGATCCCTTCCGGCGATAGCCGCTTTATTTGTTGGAACGATCTTGCTGGGCATGGCGATTGCAGTTGCAAACGTACTGCTTCCGAGCATGATAAAAAGAGATTTTCCGGCCACCGTCGGTTTAATGACTGGTTTATATTCGGTCGTGATGAATTTAGGCGCTGCTTTAGCTTCAGGTTTCAGCATTCCCATTACAGAGAAGATATCCTTGGGCTGGCAAGGTATGCTGGCCTGCTGGGCACTGCTCGCTCTAATTGCTACGATTGCATGGGTACCGCAGCTTCGTTCGTTTGCGAAGAAGGACAACAACAAAGCAGCGACGAATGGCGAGAAGAACGGAGGTCTGCTGCGCTCTGGCTTAGCTTGGAAAGTCGCATTATTTATGGGGCTTCAATCATTTTGTTTCTATGTCAACATATCATGGCTGCCTGAAATTTTGTCTGACCGCGGCATGAGTCACGTTGATGCGGGATGGATGCTGTCACTGCTGCAATTTGTCAGCTTGCCCGCGACTTTTATTATCCCTGTCATTGCGGGAAAGCAGGCAAGCCAAAGGCTGCTTGTTATTCTTACAACGATCTTGCTGCTCCTAGGATACTTAGGGCTCCTTAGCGGGAATGTGGATCTTATTCCGATTTGTATGATTTTACTCGGAATTGCCGGCGGTTCCGGCTTTAGTCTCGCAGTTATGTTTTTTGTATTGCGGACAAGCAGCACAAGGCAGTCGGCTCAGTTGTCGGGGATGGCACAGTCACTTGGTTATCTGCTTGCCGCTGCCGGACCGCTGTTGTTTGGACTCATTCATGATTTGACGAATAATTGGACTGTCTCATTAGTGATGCTAGTAGCCGTTGCCGTTATTTTTGGATATATAGGCTTCGGAGCTGGAGCGAATAAAACCATATCAGGAGCACAAGAAAAATAAATGTGTTGTGCAAATTGATTAGTGTACGCTTGAAGTTCAAGTTCGTTCTCTTGACACCGAACCGTGTGATCTTTATAATCGAAACTAACGATTTTATGCATATGGAGCGTTGAAGAGGAACAGTAATTTCGTTTGTCAGGCCTAGAGAGCCGGTGATTTATGGTGGAAGCCGGACCTGCAGCGAAATGAAGCTCGCCTTGGAGCTGTGCGATTAACGAAAGCGATGTTTACGAAACATCGTTTACGCGAAAATCACCGTTTGGCCCGCGATAAGGGCGACAAGTGAGCGATCGGCAAAGCATGTCTTTCGCTAACTAGGGTGGTACCACGGGAGAACAACCTCTCGTCCCTAGCGATAATTCGCTAGGGGCGAGAGGTTTTATGTTTTTTTGTACAATTATGCATTCAGCATTTATTTGAGAGAGGATATGAGCACATGAGTCAAGAACAGCAATTTCACGGCTATAACCCGCTTGTTGTGGAGCCGAAATGGCAGCAATTTTGGGATAAAAACAAAACGTTTCAAACGACAGAGGATGCTGAAAAACCAAAGTTTTACGCATTAGATATGTTTCCATATCCATCTGGAGCTGGCCTGCATGTAGGACATCCAGAAGGTTATAC
>NZ_JBFTSN010000714.1:0-1691 GCF_056400045.1 Paenibacillus sp. 01L418 | reverse complement strand
GCTCAGCGGACACATTTACTTTCGCAAAGCAATGCAACTAGGAGTTAGAGATTATTTATTAAAACCATTCTCGAAATCAGAGCTATCTGAAACGATAAACAAACTTATTAATTCAAGTGAGTCGTCCAGTTAGAATTAATAATTGATAATTTGGGTGAAGTAGATAGTGCGTAGCGATTCCTGGCCCAACCAAGTAACAGGAAACGTCTTCGCTGTGTAGTGTTTTTCCATCTAATCAAAAAAAGACAACGACGAGAGTCGTTGTCTTTCAATTGAAATAAGGTAGATTAAAATCGCAAAGCTTTTTAAGACAAAGGAGCTGCTCTTGGCTTAGCTGTTTGTCCCATACTCATTGAAATAAAACCTCATTTAGGTAAGATAGTTTCTTTTTAACCATGCATAGCTTTTTTCAATGCTTTGCAGCGGAGGGCTCTGACAAAAATCCTGTTCCACAATCAGCCACTCGACTCCGGCTTGCTCAGCTGCTTGTATTACGGCTGGCAGATCTACTACGCCCTCGCCAAGCTCTAATGTAACCATCTGTCTTTGGTCGTCTAAGCTATAATCTTTTAGATGAAGCAAGGGGAGACGGCCGGCATATTTGTCGATGTACTGAAGAGGATCTTTGCCTGCAAATTGCACCCAGCATACGTCCATCTCCACCTGAACAGCTTGCGGAGTTGTCTCTGCAAACATGGCTTCAAAAGGATTGTTATCGCCTACTACGCCCTCGAACTCAAATTCATGGTTGTGATAACCCAAAATGAGTCCCTGTTTTTGAACTTCCTTCCCGATTTGTTCAAGCTCTACAAATAAGGTACGCCATTCGTCTGCATTTTTCGGTCGGTCTTCAGGGAAAAGATAAGGACAGACCATGTATTGAGCGCCGATGGCTTTCAAGTAATCAATCTCTTTTTGCAGATCAGCACGAAGCGCGTGCAGAGAAAGATGGCTGCTAAATCCTTTCAAGCCGAGTTCATCCAATAGCGCCTTCAGATCATCGGCAGGAAGACCGCCATATCCTGCAAATTCAACCCCCTCATAACCCAGCTCGGCCACTTTCTTCAGCATTCCTTTGAAATCGATCGCCATCTCTTCACGAAGTGTATACAATTGAAGGCCAATATTCATCTTTTTCATCTTTAATTCCCTCTTTCGGTTTATATTTTTCAAACGAGAAGGCATGAATCATGTTTCATAGGTTCCTTTCTCCAACATCTGAGTCCGGACTAGCCCATTGTCACCGATTGGGGTGTGACGGAGATAGAAGAATACGTTTAAATCGTGATTTCTAACCGATTCATTTCTGGATCAAGCACAACACTTTCGTAATACCCATCACCGGTTGTTCGAGGCCCATCAAAAACCTGAAAGCCCTCCTTCTTTAAGCGATCCGTCAATTCATTCACCTTTTCCTCAGAACCGACTGAAAAAGCAAAATGGGTTATGCCGTAATAATCGGCAGTTTCCAACTCCACAAGCTCGGGTTTTTGCATCAATTCCAAACGCGCACCTGATTCAAAGGTCAAAAAATACGAGTGGAATTGTTTTTTTTCATTCACATATTTTTTATTTATGATGCCGTTGAAAAATTTCTCATAGAACGATTTCATCATTTCAAGGTCCTTGGTCCAGATTGCGACATGTTCAATTCGCATCATTCATCCGCCTTTCTATATTTAAAGCTGGAG
>NZ_JBFTSN010000713.1:0-1692 GCF_056400045.1 Paenibacillus sp. 01L418 | reverse complement strand
CTGCGCTGGGAGAAAGAAATTTTAGAAGCGTATGCGCTCTATTTCGTAAAGTTTGTTGAGGCATACAAGGCAGAAGGCATTACGATTCACCAGGTTCATGTTCAAAATGAGGTGGTTGCGGATCAGAAGTTTCCTTCCTGCGTATGGACGGGCGAGCAGCTTCGTGAATTTATACGTGATTATTTGGGACCTGCCTTCGAGAGGCACGGACTCGATACAGAAATATGGCTGGGCACAATTAATGCGCCGGAGGCATGGGATGAATGGCTGAAGAAGAAGGCAACTGATTTTGATGCGTATGCCAATACGGTGCTAAGCGACCCTGAAGCTTATAAATATGTGAAGGGCGTAGGCTATCAATGGGCAGGCAAGCATGCTTTGCAGCGTACCGTTCAAAGCTATCCTGAGCTTCGTTATATGCAAACGGAAAATGAATGCGGTGACGGTGAAAACAGTTGGTTCTATGCAAGATATGTGTTTAATCTCTATCATCATTATTTTACGAATGGCGTGAACGCTTATATTTACTGGAACATGGCGCTGGAACCAAAAGGCCGCAGCACATGGGGCTGGGAGCAAAATGCGATGCTGACCGTAGACAAGGAAAAGCAGCTTGCCATTCGTAATCCCGAGTATTATGTGATGAAGCATTTTGCCCACTTCACTTCGCCTGATGATCGAAGAATAGGGCTGAAAGGTCCATGGTCAGGCAATGCAATTGCTTTCGAGAAGCCGGACGGCACACGCATCATCGTCTTAACGAATCCATTCAATGAAAAAAGGGAGCTGCGTTTGTCCATCGGCTCCAAACACCAGCTGCTTGAGCTGGAACCCGAATCCTTTCATACAATTGTCATTCCATGTGGATGATGAAAGCATATAAACTAACGCCAGCAATCGATGGGGCGTTAGTTTTTTGCACACAATAGCTAGAAGAGAAGCGGGAGGCGAGAGAGCAAATGTTGGCCAAGCTAATCCGTTTACTGACAGAACCCTTCCGTCGCAGTATTCGGAATAAATTGATTTTTACGATGATTTTTTTATCCGTCATTCCGATTATAGCGGTTACTGCCTTAGCAGCCGAAAACAACCGAAAGTCGATGGAAGCGGAAGTAATCGGAACGAATTTATCCAATATGAAGTGGACTGGCGTCTACTTGGGCGAGCAGTTCTCGCAATTGAACAATCTCGTATATTCCGTACTCATCAGCCCTCATCTTAGTGATTATTTGGCAAGCACAGAGGGTTCACTGCTCGTTAACCAATTTGCCGCTCAAAAAAATATTATGGATACACTGAGCAATTTGTTTTATTCCGCAGGAAATCATGTCATCGGCGTCGAGCTGTTTTTGAAAGAGCCGCGAAAATTGTTTACCATAAGCGGAAATCAATATGATTTGGAAACTTCGCCTGCTATCCCTTCTCCTTATAAGCAGCTATTTGAGGAAAATAAAGATTTTCTTATTCAATCCAATAATGGGGATGAAGGTCACTTTCAATTGATTCGGAGCATTAACCGTTTTGAGAATCGGGAGAAGCTAGGCGGTATCTCGCTTAAAATTCGCTGGTCGATGCTTGATCAGACGCTTGATTTGATAGGCCGCGGCAAGGATCATCAGGTTCTGATCGCGAGCGAAGACGGAAATGTGCTTTATCAACGTTTCGGAGAGCGCCCGTCGGATAACATTATGC
>NZ_JBFTSN010000712.1:0-1727 GCF_056400045.1 Paenibacillus sp. 01L418 | reverse complement strand
TATCTGTGTTGTGATCAGTGGATTGATGGATGATGTGAAGCAGCTCCACAAACAATTTCACGAAATGGAAACGATGCTGGAAAACAAGTTCTTTTTCGATGAGGGTACGGTGATGCTGGCAAACCGCACATCATTTGCTCAGGGCGATATGACAGCAGTAGTAAATGATGTGTTAACGCAATTGACGCAAAATATTCAGCACAACCGATATGATATCGCGCAACTGTATGTCGAGCAACTGTTTGATGCTCTACAAAACAGTGAGCATTTAACGGTTATCTATGTAAAATATGTGTGCACCGAAATTGTCAAAGCTGCATTCAATGCCTCTATAAAAAAGAATAACGATAGATTCAAGCATAGTTTGGAGGACATCTATAAAACGGTAAAGTTGAGCGATTTGCGTAAAGTAGTACTGAGTATTCTAAAGGAAAACGAGTCTTTCTGCGAAACGAATTTGGAAGCGACCTCCAAAGCGATCGATGAAGTCGTCCGAATAATCGAGAACGAATATCAGGCTGACTTGTCATTGGAATTATTGTCGGAGCGGGTTTATTTATCTCCTAGTTATTTGAGCCATCTATTCAAGAAACAGAAAGGGATAAGTCTTAATAAGTTCATGACCGTGCACCGAATGGAAAAGGCAAAGGAACTGCTTATAACAACCAATCGTAAAATTATCGATATCGGCCAGGATGTTGGTTATAGCAACTTTTCCTACTTCAGCTCGTTATTCAAAAATCATTTTGGTCGAACGCCTTCTAAATGCAGAGAAGAGGCATAAACGATGAAACGGCTGATCTATGGATTATTCAATCGTTTACGGTTTAATCAAAAACTATTTCTTTCTTATTTAATCGTTATTATCATTCCTATTATGGTGCTTGGCATATACGCCTACAATCAATCAAAGGACATGCTCAAATTGCAGGCACTGCAAGGGATTGATAAGAATGTGAATACCGTTACTCAGAATATTGACAATTCGGTTGAACGCTACAATCATGCGATTCGATCGATCGTATTCACGAAGATGTTTCAGAAGATTGTAGCCAACGATTATATCGACTTAGTCAATCTTTCACGGGATTTGAAAGATTTCTTGGATCCGTATTTTATCATGATGATGAACCTTGACAAGGACATTGAGAAAATTACCTTTTACACGCAAAGCTCTGTTCCAGAATTCGGCGATTCAGTAGTCTCATATAAACGGGTTAATGAGAAGCCATGGTACAACGAAGCTATGAAGGGGATAGAACCGCTATGGAAATATGAGGATAACGAACTGTTTGTCATTCATAAATTCCCAAAAACTCTCAAAGAGCCCAATACGAATATGGTCTATATGCGAATTAATGAGAACAGTTTCTTCAAAAACATTACCGATCTCGATCAGGAGTATGCTGTCATTATTTCTGATGGCAATAACCGGATCGTATATGCGAATCAAAGTGCAAAGTTGATTGCCTTTGACTTCAAAGAAATGACGAAAATGAATGAGGGGACGGTACGCATCGGTCAAACGGAAATGTTTCTTGTCAAGAAGAAGATCGTGCAGGCTAATTGGACGGTCTATTGTTTCGTACCCGCAGCGCTTGTGTCCCATAACGCAGGTTCAATCATTAATGCGACGCTAATCGTGATCCTTGCTTGTATTGTCAGCTTGCTGATCATTATTTCGATCTTTTCCAAAACATTTATCAAACGGATATTCTCACTTAATG
>NZ_JBFTSN010000711.1:0-1741 GCF_056400045.1 Paenibacillus sp. 01L418 | reverse complement strand
GTGGCAGGCATGAACCATAAAATCGTTTAAAAGGAGGGATGGATGTGCAGAGGGATGGGCTTGATAAAATCATTGAGCAAAAGCGACTCATGATGCAATTAGCAGCTAATCAAAATAACAATAATCTCGTACATCCAGATGTGGTAAAGGCGAGTCAGGAACTGGACGAGCTTATTAATTTAGCGATGCAAAAGGAGAGGAGGTAAGGCAGATGGAAGCTACTGGTTTCCCTTATCAACAAGATTTAAAACAGCTTGTTGAAGGAGAAAAAATCGTACTATATCTGGCTGAAAAAGCTTATATCGTGCAGCTGGCAACGGATGAAGAGTTGGAGAAAATCAACCAAGGATTTTTTATTATGACATAGCCGAAACGCCCAGCATGGGGCGTCGCGAGGTAAATAGCCATTCCTCGCCTGAAGATGGCAGGCTAGATTGGAGGCAAAATGGATGGGGGTTGCTAAGTTAAAATCTAATTCAGAAATGGATCTTATCGATGGCATTACATATGACAAACATTATCGGATGACATATCATCCTGACTTTCATTTGAATCACGGATTAAAATTCTCAAATGAAGATTTGGAATATTTATGTATGTTTTATGGGATCGATAAAAATCGAACTTTGGCTTTTGGCTTAGGTCGCACGGAGTCAGTGATTCGATCAAAATATGAGTATCTTAAGAGAAAGGGCCTTATTGATTACTATCGTAATCGTTATCTAAGAAAATACGAAGCATTTGATTTAGCCGAAACGCTCGTTCCAGGCGTCGTGAGAAGATAACCGCTCTCACTTGATAATGGTAGGTTGAAATTACAAGCAAAGTGAGGGGATTTCTATGAAGAAGTATGAGGATTGGAAGGGCAATATGGATGATTTCTTGAAAATTGGTGATGAGGTTGATGAGGAGTTTTACGATTATTTTTTGAACGTGTTACCTCCAGCATCCTGGACTTCTTCTCTCGTCCAAATCGGTGAACCTCATAGCCACGTTGGGGGAAGGGCTACTTACGCCACGATAGCCAAAGTTGATGGGAAATGGATTTATAGAGGGCATTGTCATAGAGGTGAAACCTCGCATGCAAAATAGCTTGCAGGTTGATGCATTTGAGCAAATTCATGACTTGAAAGTAGATTTGCAGAATCTTTTGCAATCTGTTGAGGGAGAGAGGAAATTGATTCGTCAATTACTCTCTACCACTAACCGGTTGGCCAGTAGCACTTATTCTAGAAATTCTGCAGGATTTAATAAGGATGGGAGGATATTATGAAAATCTGTAATCGGGAAATTAAATTTCGTCGTGAAAACTTAGCACTGATTCACAAGGTCAACGGAATTATTGATGAATATATCTCTAGAGGATACTCGTTGTCACTTAGACAAGTTTATTATCAACTGGTCGCACGAGATATCATACCGAATACTGAGCGCAGCTATAAAAATTTGGGAACGCTCGTATCGGATGCTCGAATCTCAGGTCTGATTGATTGGGATGCGATAGAGGATCGAACACGAAATTTGAAAGGGAATAGCCATTGGAATACACCAGGGGATATTATGTACTCCGCAGCAAGTAGCTTTGCTTATGATAAATGGGTCGACCAGGACTATCATGTCGAGGTTTGGGTTGAGAAAGATGCCCTCGTTGGTGTGGTTGGTACGATTTGCGATCAATTAGATATTTCATACTTCTCATGTCGTGGTTATGTAAGCCAAACGGAAATGTGGGTCGCAGCAC
>NZ_JBFTSN010000710.1:0-1750 GCF_056400045.1 Paenibacillus sp. 01L418 | reverse complement strand
GATATCTATGGTCGCTTTGAAGTCGTCAATCAAGGTAAAACGATCTTGAAGACTGACCAACGACTCAATACGGAACATATCTCGCAGTCTATCAAGTCCACCCGAATCGATGTTGAATAACGCAAAAGCATCCACGTCAAGACTCATTATAAGTTTCTTTACTTTGTCTTCCTTACTATGTTCCATATAGAATTCCCCAAGTATTTTAACCCTAAAAGCGTCTGAATCAGGGTTCACATAGAGTAATTCAATAGCTTCTTCTTCAGGAAACCGTTCTTGTACATAATTCTGTAATTCAATTTCATCTTCCTCATACGAATAATCGAATGCAGATACAACTCTGCTTTGATGAAGGATGGTGAAACCCCAGCCGTGATCTTCGAAATTATAAAAGTATAATACAGGTACGCCAGCAATCATTTTTATAATATCCTCAGGATAGGTGTCACTAACGTCTGTACCTTCCGTAAAAAACACGCTCCATTTGTCATTAAGCGGTTTTATAAAAATGGGATTGAAGTCTTCGATAGCTTTCCTATGTTTATTCAATACAAGACTGCCTGAAGTAAATTCACTCATTTGTTTACCCCCGTAATGTCATATCATCAATTAAGATTAATATTTCGCTGGATACCAGCTAATCACCTTCATTTTCCAAGAGTATTGCTATCGGTTTGTTAAGCTAACGGGCAGGATAGTTCGATAACCACTTGGGTAAAATAACCAAAAATTTATGGGGGTTATTTCTCATGTGGTGGAGAGGTATAATTTTGATTTGGGCAATAGGGGTAACCTGCTTTACAGTAATGGATTGTGCTGAAGCTTACAGCGAGGAGTCACCAACTAACTATAATGCCGACATTCAACGTAAGAGTTTGGAAGAGGTGCTTATTTTCGAACTTAGTCCTAAGATTATGAGCGTACTTAGAAAGGAGTATGGTAATAACATTCTCATCGGCGGCGCTCATATCATACCAATCAGGAAATCGGATTCTTATCCTCAACAAGAGTTCATACTTGAAGGGGAAGTTACGACACACGATTCTACCTCGGATATAGTTCAAATTACTTTCAAAGCTAGTACAGACGGATACAAAGCGAGTAATTTCCGTGTTATCCGTACGCAAAAATAACAATCTTCCATTGAGCTAACGGGAAACGATAGTTGAATAACGTATTGATGAGCAGCTGCTGCGGTGGCCTGCTCATTAATGGGCAGGATAGCATGGTGTCCGCCAGTTATATTTGTTCAATTAATTACAATCATATATCAATCACATTCAAGGCTAAGTTGATGATAAAATAGCTTTAAATACAGAGATTGATGCTGCTGACACGAATAAGTGTCTGGCAAGGGGGGGGGGCATTACCAATGACTGATTTAAAAAAGTTCAAGCAATTATTAAAAGATACATTTGAACAAGAACTAAAAAAGCATGGATTCAATGGTACAGGCGGTAAGTATAGAACAAAACCAAATAATCATTTCATCTATACTGTCAATATTCAAGCTGATAAAAATGGCGGGTGTTGTTGTGTTGAACTTGGAGTATACATAGACTTCATCCCAAACCCTTTGGGTGCTCATGTCCCATTTAATAAAGTTTCATCCTATGATTGTGATTTTCGGTGGCGACTTTCAGACCTTGAAGATGAAGACTTATGGTGGAGTTATGGTGAAACGGAAATCGAAGCCCTTGAAAACATCGGACATATGACAGAAACTTTTGTAGAATACGGTTTACAATAC
>NZ_JBFTSN010000709.1:0-1759 GCF_056400045.1 Paenibacillus sp. 01L418 | reverse complement strand
GCTAATACTCATGAAGACAATGCTTTATCTGGAATATGGTAAAATAATAGCGGATGATAAGGAGATTGTTGAATCTGGTCGAAAATCATTTAGAAATGAATCCTACATTGAGTTGTAGGGCCTATAACGTTTATAATAAAACGATAATATTCCAAAAGAAAAGGTGTCATTCATGAGCATATTAAACGTAGAACGACTAAGCCACGGCTTTGGAGATCGCGCGATCTTCAACGACGTATCCTTCCGCCTGCTTAAAGGCGAGCATATTGGACTGATCGGCGCTAACGGCGAGGGCAAGTCCACTTTTATGAACATTATTACAGGCAAGCTGCAGCCTGACGACGGCAAGGTTGAATGGTCGAAGCGCATGCGCGTAGGTTATCTCGATCAGCATGCGGTTCTCAGCAAAGGAATGACGATGCGGGACGTGCTGAAGGGAGCTTTTCAGTACCTGCTCGATATGGAACAAGAAATGAACGATATGTACGGCAGAATGGGCGATGTAACGCCAGAGGAACTCGAGCAAATGCTTGAGGATGTTGGAACGATTCAGGATACGCTGACGAATCAGGATTTCTATTTGATTGACGCGAAAATTGACGAAACGGCTCGTGGTCTTGGCCTTACGGATATTGGTCTTGATAAGGACGTTAATGATTTGAGCGGAGGGCAGCGGACGAAGGTGCTTCTAGCGAAGCTGCTGCTGGAGAAGCCGGACATTTTGCTTCTCGATGAGCCGACGAACTATCTCGATGAGCAGCATATCGAATGGCTGAAGCGTTACTTGCAAGAGTACGAGAATGCATTTATTCTCATTTCACATGATATCCCGTTCCTTAACAGTGTAATTAACCTCATTTATCATATGGAGAATCAAGAGCTGAACCGCTATGTTGGCGACTATGAATACTTCCAACAGGTTCATGAAATGAAAAAGCAGCAGCTTGAATCGGCCTATAAGCGTCAGCAGCAGGAAATAGCTGATCTGAAGGACTTCGTAGCACGCAACAAAGCGAGCGTAGCGACGCGGAACATGGCGATGTCGAGGCAGAAGAAGCTCGATAAGATGGATGTCATTGAAATTGCGAAGGAAAAGCCGAAGCCGCAGTTCAACTTCAAGGACGGAAGAACCTCCGGCAAGCTCATATTCGAGACGAAGGAGCTTGTTATCGGATATGACAGTCCGTTGTCGAGACCGCTTGATCTTCGTATGGAACGAGGACAGAAGATTGCTCTCGTAGGKGCGAACGGTATTGGTAAAACGACGCTGCTGCGCAGTATTTTAGGTGAAATTCCAGCTATATCGGGTACGGTACAGCGCGGGGAGCATCAGCAAATCGGATATTTCCAACAGGAAATTAAGGATGCAAACTACAATACGTGTATTGAGGAAGTGTGGAAGGAGTTCCCTTCACTCTCCCAATTCGAAGTACGTGCGGCACTCGCGAAATGCGGGCTGACGACCAAGCATATTGAAAGCAAAATTGCGGTGCTTAGCGGCGGCGAGAAGGCGAAGGTTCGCCTTTGCAAGCTGATCAACAGCGAAACAAACCTGTTAGTACTGGATGAGCCAACCAATCACTTGGATGTCGATGCGAAGGACGAGCTGAAACGTGCGCTTAAGGCGTACAAAGGCAGCATTTTGCTTATCTCTCACGAACCAGAATTTTACCGCGATGTTGTAACCGATACATGGAACTGTGAATCATGGACGACGAAGGTATTTTAATTCGTCTAATATAGCCAGAAAGAGGAGACG
>NZ_JBFTSN010000708.1:0-1764 GCF_056400045.1 Paenibacillus sp. 01L418 | reverse complement strand
CCTATATAACAGAAGCCAAAAAAGCAGGCATCGAGGTTCATGCGTGGGTAGAAAACTTTTTGGTAGGCGTCGGCAGTATGGCAGGTCCCGTCAGAAGCCTTAAGCCGGAATGGTCCATGATTAGTAGACAAGGCCATGATTATCAAGACGTTCCACTTTACAACACCCAGTACTATTTCCTCAACCCTGTAAGGCCTGAAGTACGGGACTTTGTTTCTGAAATTTATAAGGAGCTGCTTCAGAAATATAAAGTAGACGGCTTGCATTTGGACTATATTCGTTATCCCGATGCAGGTGATTACACGAACGATTTTGGTTATGACTCTTATACGCGCAATCTGTTCAAGCAGAAGCATGGCGCAGATCCGATCGACCTTCGTCCCGGCGACAACCTTTGGCAAGCGTGGGTTGATTTTAGAAAAAATACGATTAATGAGTTCGTATATCGGATCTCCAGTGAAGCCAAAAAATTGAAGCCGGATATCCGAGTCTCCGCAGCCGTATGGCCGAACTACGTGAATGGGCCAGAGTTCATGCACCAAGAGCCAAAGGACTGGATTGCCAAAAACTATATCGACCAGCTCTTTCCGATGTCCTATCATCCAGACGCTTCATCTGTTGCCACTGATTCCTTAAACTCCGTTACACTCGMAAACAACAAAGCGCTGATCGTCATTGGTGTCGGAACGAATCTTGGCTTAACGAAGGAGATGCTGCTTAAACAAATAAACGACTCCGTCGCAGTAGGCGTCTCCGGCTCAGCTTTGTTCGAATTTGAATCGTTGTTTGGAAATGAATATGACAAGGCGCTTTTAGCAGGGCTCTACAACAAACCCGCCATCGTGCCAGACAAAGATGTTTTAACATCCTTCAAAACGATCATTTCCGAAATGCAGCGCAAAATCAAACAGATTTATGTCCCGTTCAATGGGATGGATAACGATAAGAAATATGTAAAAGAGCTGGAGCAGCTTGAAAAAAGCTGGAAGGATAAAAAATCAGTTGGCAAGGACGCCAAAGAAGCACTTAAGAAAATAGAGAAGCTTCTGGAGCGTATCGAATCGGATCGTGCTTTGAACGTAGAAGTTAAAAAACGAATGGCTGCGGATCTTAATTATTTGGAAACCATTATTCTCGTTTACGTATCCAAGGCAGCGCACTAAACAACACAGAGAGGACCAACTGTATGTTATGGGAAAACTTAACCGTCAAGGAATTTGAGGCGGCCGTGAAGTCAACGAACCGAGTCTGTGTGCTGCCGATCGGCTGTCTTGAAAAGCATGGCGATCATCTTCCCCTCGGAACGGATATGATGATCGCTAGAGAAATTGTAGAGAAGTCAGCTCAATTAGAGTCCTGTGTTATTTTTCCTTATTATATTTTCGGCCAAGTATCCGAGGTGAAGCATTACACAGGCACAGTTGCTCTTGGCAGTGAGCTGCAGCTGCGCCTCTTGCAGGAAGTGTGCAAGGAAATTAGGCGCAACGGCTTCAACAAAATTATTTTGGCCAATGGGCACGGCGGCAATAACAATCTGCTGAGCTATTTCGTCCAAACGATGCTTGATGAACGCAAGGATTATGTTGTGTACGCCTATAATCTATGGGAATTAAATGCCGAGCAGCTTGCTCATCTTGATCAATCCTATGAAACGCCAGATGACTATGGGCATGCCGATCATATGGAAACATCGCAAATTCTTCATATTAATCCGTCTCTAGTCCATATGGACCGTTTGAATCCAGGCGAGTGGGAGTCCAAAGG
>NZ_JBFTSN010000707.1:0-1765 GCF_056400045.1 Paenibacillus sp. 01L418 | reverse complement strand
TGACTGAGGAGTCCTGTGACATTTTCAAGGAGTATAAATTCAAGTTTGAGAATAGATGCGAACCTGATGATCTCAAAGAATACTGTCCCTCTAATAGCGTCGTTAAATCCTTCACGCTTTCCAGCAATGGAGAAAGCCTGGCAAGGAAATCCCGCAACCATCATAAGCACTCCACATCCTTTCGTTTGGATCATGTAAGATTTTAAAACTCTCGTGAGTAGGTTGTTTTTTGGGAGATCCGCACGTTAGGCAGATTGTGTAATACTTTTTTAGGATGAGCTTCATGCTGCGTGAATGTTTGGCATGTTTCGCATTTTGTATCACATTCCGCATATCCCTCACATTTCATTCCAGCCTCCATAAGTCCAAGTCCCATTCTAATGCCGGTATCTGATGTTCTCTCGTTAAGAACAAAACGTTGATACGCCCAAAAGGGTTGAACGACCTCGTACGTCCTTCGGTTTACTTCATTCCATCTAAGTCGGTTTGCTTCCAACTCTTCTGTGTACACCACTGCTTATAAACGTATAACTGAAATTCCGCTTAGTCCCGATGGACTTGTGTGATCAATCAAATTGTAGGGTTAGCGGATGTGTTACTCTGGCAAAAGAAAGAGCGATAATAAATAGCCGGTCCACCACACTCTTCTTGCTGTTAGCTTAACATCAGCAGGCAAAAGCAAAAAACCTCCCCGCAGCACTCTGCAGAGAGGTTCCCTCTAATAAAATATCTTCTCATCCCGCTTTTCCTTAAGTATTTCCACCGCTTCACGGAAGCGCAGCGAATGGATAATCTCCCGCTCCCGCAAATACTTCAAGCTATCCTGCAGATCCACGTCATCCGTTAAATCAATCAGCCACTGATACGTCG
This sequence comes from Paenibacillus sp. 01L418, assembly GCF_056400045.1. Lineage (NCBI taxonomy): Bacteria > Bacillati > Bacillota > Bacilli > Caryophanales > Paenibacillaceae > Paenibacillus > Paenibacillus sp. 01L418. The sequence goes on along the minus strand of NZ_JBFTSN010000707.1, from coordinate 895 downwards.
CCCTAGCCTTCTCTTCCGCCGCTATGTCCTCATATAGATCAGCAATCGGATCGCCTTTCGCTTGAATATAGGTAGCCGTAAACGGTACGCCGCCTGCATTCTCATAAAACAAAGCGCTATCATGAGCCACATAATGAGCACCTAGACCTGCAGCCTTAAGCTGTTCTGGCGTTGCATCTTTTGTCAGCTTGTAAATCATGGTCGCAATCATTTCCAAATGAGCAAATTCCTCAGTTCCTATGTCTGTTAGCAATCCAATGACTTTATCCGGAATCGTGTACCTCTGGTTTAAATACCGAAGCGCTGCTGCAAGCTCACCATCAGCACCGCCATATTGCTCCATTAGAAACTTAGCCATCATTGGATCGCATTTGCTTACGCGAACGGGATATTGCAGTTTTTTCTCATAAACCCACATGTACGGTGCCTCCTCTAGATTTCCTACTAGCCCTATCCACTATTTATACCTGCCAAGGCCATGGTGTATCATTCCATGACCAAGGGTTTGTGGAGAAGCTTTGGCCAAAATGCTTTAAAGGCCCGTACTTCGATTCATACTGCTGTACGATAGGCAATCTTAGCTGTGCGAACTGATTGTATTGATGTATGGCATTGGAATCTGTAGGATGAGTATCCAAATATAAATTCAGCTCCACGAGTACAAAATCTACCGCCTGCAAATCATGCAGCAGCTTGTAATACTCTTCATCAAGTATGATCGCCACCGTCAATCACCTTCTTCCTGTCTGTCGTTTTTCGGATCATATGGGCTATACAACATAGGCCAGAGTGTACCATATCTCAATGCTTCATGAGGTGAAAACTGAGGTAAATTGGGCGGTTGAAAGGTAATAAATAATTGAGGCGGCGTGCTGAAGCTTTTTACTTTTATATA
>NZ_JBFTSN010000706.1:0-1774 GCF_056400045.1 Paenibacillus sp. 01L418 | reverse complement strand
GCTCCATATTTTGCAATATAAACATCGTGTTAAATAGGGGATTGCGACTTAAATCCTGTTCCATATCAAGCTGATTTACAAGATCCTCGAACGGAAATTCCTGATGCTCCAGCGCTTGCAGCACATTCCCGTGCATTTCAGTAATGTAACTGCCAACCGTCATTCCGAATTGCGGACGGCAACGAATGGCGACCGTATTGACGAACATGCCGATTAGCCTTTCTACATCTATGTGACTGCGTCCGGCTACGGGAGTACCCACGATAATATCCTCTTGTCCGCTATACTTCCCAAGGAGTACCGTATAAGCGCTAAGCAGCAGCGTATATAAAGTCGTCCCTCGTTCCCTTGCCAATTGCCGCGCCCGATATGCCAGCTCCTCGTTTAGCTGAAAAGCATACCTTCGGCCCTCATAACGCTGAACCGCCGGACGCTGCTTGTCTGCAGGCAGATCAAGCACCGGGAGTTCGTCCGAGAACATGCCCAGCCAATAACGCCTCAGCTTCGAGTAATAGTCACCGCTTAATCGTTCCAGCTGCCAGACTGCATAATCACGATATTGCACCGTCAGCTCTGGCAACGCCTGCCCGTTGTATAAATCGATCAACTCTTTTATGAGCACGCTCATCGATATCCCATCCGTCACAATATGATGGATGTTCAGCAACAACAAGTGACGGTTTTCTGCCAATTCAGCAAGACCGACTCTTAGCAGTGAACCGCTTCCGAGATCAAATGGATCTGTAAATTGGGYCATTAATTCATTGATCCTCACATCTGCTCCGATTGCAGATGACGCGCGCTGCCATAGATCAGCCTGCTCGCCTTTTATAACCATTTCCGTTAGCTCAAATGGCTCTGCAGGATGAATTCGCTGACAGAACTGTTCACCCACATAGTGGAATGATGTTCGCAGGCTCTCATGCCTCGTAATTAGTGCAGTAAACGCGGCTTCCAGTTTCTTTTTTTCCAGATTACCTAGGATGTGAAGCACAAACGGAATATGATACATCGTCGATTGTCCGGCAATGAGCTCGATCATATATTGGCGTCTCTGTGCAGGAGACATTGGATAATGATCCCGATTTGCTTGCAGTGGAATGATAGCTCCTTCGATGCCCAGCTCAGAATTTAACAGCGTTCCCCCTGACAGCCACTCAGCCATACTCGCAACAGACAGTCGTTCAAATACGACGCTTAGCGGCATTTCAACATGGAATTTAGCTTGAATCCGGCTTACCAATACCGCAGCCTTCAGGGAATGTCCACCCAACTCGAAGAAATCATCATACATACTAATTTGCTCAATGCCGAGTACATCTCTCCATATTTCAGCCACCTCTGCCTCCAGCGAGGTTCGAGGCAGGGTAAGCTCAGCAACGACTCGTTGCTGTAAAACAGGTTCTGGGAGCGCCTTGCGATCCACTTTGCCATTAGGTGTTAACGGTATCGCAGCGATCTCCATAAAAAACGAAGGGATCATATAATCTGGCATTTTATTTTTCAAAAAGCTCTTTAAATCCTGAACTCCTATTGTTTGATTCACAACCATGTATGCGCAAAGTTTTTTATCGCCTGCTTGATCCTCATATGCGATGATAACCGCTTCGTCTACCGCCTCATGTCTTAGAAGCTGCGCACCAATTTCTCCAAGCTCAATCCGAATGCCTCTTAGCTTGATTTGATCATCCATTCGGCCTAAATACATCGCATTTCCGTCTGGCAGCCACTTAGCCAAATCACCAGTACGGTACATGATGGTGCCTGGCAGTAG
>NZ_JBFTSN010000705.1:0-1777 GCF_056400045.1 Paenibacillus sp. 01L418 | reverse complement strand
GGATTAGAGGCGGCATGGGTACCTTCGAGCCAAGCCGTCGATGGAAATATGATCACGCGCTGGGCGAGTACGTACAAAGACGATTYGTGGTTCACCGTTGACTTGGACAAAACGCAAAATATTAGCAAGGTCGTCATCGGATGGGAGACGGCCGCGAAACGGTTCAAGATTCTCTATTCCACTGATAACGTAACATGGAAAAACGTGATGGCAGACGATCGAATTCTTACGGCCAGCGATAAACGAGAGACGAGTACGGTGGAATTCGCTCCGAAGCAGGCTAGATACCTGAAATTCCAAGGAATTGAACGAATGCCTGTCTATGGCGAATACTACGGATATTCCATCTATGAGTTCGAAGTGTACGGCGATGATCTAATGGTACCCTACAAAGAATTAATTGATGCAGCCGAGAAATTGATCAATTTGAACAAAGGGAACGAGGAGCTTCGCAAACAATTGATGTTCTTGTTGGATCGATACCCGTATCATTTCGAGACAGTAGTGGATACTCTGCGCGATCTGAACGCGAGGTTGAAGGATTCTATCGATAAATCGGAACCGAAACCTCCAATCGACACTGATAATCCTAGACCTGGCGTGAAGGAAGGCGAAGCGACGATCAAAGCCGGCGAAGCGGGAACGGTCAGCTTAGGCAAGCAGATTACCGTTTCTGTTCCGGTAGGCGCAGCGAAAGAAACGATGATGCTGCATCTGAAGAAAATCGACAATTCCGCTGACTTGCTGACGCAGCAGCCGAATGCAATAAGCCCGGTGTTCGAATTGTCAAAGGATGTGAAGGGCGGCTTCGATAAGCCGATTCAGATCAGCTTGACGTTTGATGTCAGTAAGCTTGGCAAAGATCAACAAGCATCTGTGTTCCAATATGATAAAGCAACAGCGCGTTGGGTGGAATTCAAAGGCACGGTAACGGATAGTACGATTCAAGCGGATACACGTAATGTCGGTATATTCGCCGTCTTTGCCGTCAATCGTAAGTCGAACGAGCCGAGTCCGGCCTTCAAAGACATCGCAGGCCACTGGGCTGCCAAGGATATTCAAGCAGCCGTGCAGCGAGGAATGACGAACGGATATCCGGATGGAACATTCAGACCGAATCAGTCCGTGACACGCGCGGAGTTCACGGTATGGCTCGCGAAGGCGATGCAGCTAAGCAACGAAAGCAGTACGAAGGCGTTCGTAGATCAAGCCTCGATCCCGATATGGGCGAGTGAGGCCGTGGCGCAAGCTGTAGAGCTCGGACTCATTCAAGGCTATGCTGATCAACGGTTCATGCCGAATCAGCCGATCAGTCGCGCAGAGATGGTGACGATGGTCGCGAGAGCATTGAAGCTGTCTATCGACGCAAGCGCAAGAACGAGCTTCGCAGATGACAAGCAAATCCCGGCATGGGCGATCGGAGCCATTGATGCAGCTGTGCAGCAAGGCTGGATTCAAGGGCGTGGCAGCAATCAATTTGCGCCGAATGCATCGACAACACGCGCCGAATCGATCACTGTCTTATTGAAAGCATTTCCAAAGGTATGAATAAAGAAGACGCTCATCATCACCAAGAGATGTTGAGCGTCATTCTCATTCAATTTGGCTAAAGTCAGAGGATGCGAAGCAACCGAATTGCCAAAGCTGATGGTAGTATCGACAGACTTATACCTTATTGAAAATAGTGGAATTAATTGACAGAGCAAGTTGAGTGTGATAGCATTGCTTTAACTTAAAACGAAAAGGCTATGATGAGAAATAGTAGCTATTAGGGATC
>NZ_JBFTSN010000704.1:0-1778 GCF_056400045.1 Paenibacillus sp. 01L418 | reverse complement strand
TGACCGGACAAGGCAACGGGCAGGGGGGAAGAGAGCATGGTCAAAAAAGCGATCAATTGCCAGGGTATAGGAATATAGAGGATGAACAGGACCGCGCATATGTAGCTAGCGTCTGGGGAATTGATCCTGCGGAGCTGCCGCGAAAAGGTGTGTCCGCATACGAAATGATGGAGCTTGTTCATCAGCGCGTTATTCGTTCGTTGTTCGTGATGGGCTCTAATCCAATCGTATCTAATCCAAATGCCAATTTGGTTGAGGAAGGGCTACAAAACTTAGATTTTTTAGTCGTTGCAGACATGTTTTTGTCAGAAACAGCGAAATTGGCAGACGTTGTATTGCCAGTGACGGCATACTTGGAAAATGACGGTACTTTGACTAATCTAGAAGGCCGTGTGCTTTTAAGAGAAACTGCGATCACTGCGCCCGGAGAGACAAGGCATGACTGGTCTATTTTATGCCAAATTGCCGCAGGAATGGGGAAACAACAGCATTTCTCCTTCCATTCATCCGAACAGATCTTTGAGGAACTGCGACTTGCAAGCCGTGGTGGATTAGCAGATTATTATGGTATTACTTATGAGAGATTACGGCGTGAGGGAGGCGTGTATTGGCCATGCGCCTCAATTGATGAGGACGGAAATCAAGGAATAATGTTTGCTGATTCGTTTGCCCATTCGGATGGAAAAGCGATCTTTATGCCGGTAGCAAATCGCTTTCCTCAGGAGAGACCTTGTGAAGAATATCCACTAACAATGACGAACGGAAGAGTGCTGTCTCACTACTTGACGGGTGTCCAAACACGTAGAAGTCCGTCTTTAGCTGCACGAAATATCGAAAACTATATTGAAATTCATCCGAAGACCGCTCAAAAGTATCGTATAGAGGATGGCGAATGGGTGGAGGTGACCTCACTTAGAGGCAGCTTCAACGTTAGAAGCAGAATCACCGATAAGATTATGGAGGATATTCTATTTGTACCCATGCACTGGGGCGGCGTTCAGAACGTGAATAAGGCAACCAGTCCCGAGCTTGATCCCAACTGCAAAATGCCGGGCTTCAAAACCTCGACCGTTGCGATTACGCCGCTGCGTTTGATGAAATAAAAGAAGAACCGTTATAAGATCTCAACATTCTGTATCCAAAAGCCACCTAACGGTATTTCTAACTAAGCTATTTGAAGTGGTTTAAAATTTGTTATATAAAAATAGATACAAACCTCCATATATATATATGGTAGTATATGGTTCTATCGAGCGATAAAGTGTAGAGTTGCCTTCTAACGGCTAGCCGTATCCAAGCAAAAGGTGATCCGATCGCTGATCTATATGAGGACATAGCGGCGGAGGAGAAAGCTAGGGCGACGTATCAGTGGCTGATTGATCTAACAGACGATGTGGGTCTGCAGGATAGCTTGAAGTATTTACGGGAGCGGGAGATTGTGCATTCACTGAGGTTTCGGGAAGCGGTGGAAATACTTAAGGATAAGCGGGATGAGAAGATATTTTATTAGTGGGAACCTCTCTACAGGGTGCTGCGGGGAGGTTTTTTGCTGACTGTTGATATTAACCTCCCTCGGTACAATTTGACAGAAATACGGAAAAAGATAGTTTCAGTACCACTGTTGAATAACAAGGCAACATGAAGGCGTAGGAAATAGAGGGGTGAAATTCTACCCCATTTCCTTCCATATACTGCAAGTATGCTCCGCACCACCCCTGGGGGTTTACACGATTTGTGAAGATTTCTATTACAAAGGTTTCCATCGATCCGTGTTATAG
>NZ_JBFTSN010000703.1:0-1784 GCF_056400045.1 Paenibacillus sp. 01L418 | reverse complement strand
GTTTTAGTCGATCATCATACACAACAGGTTTAGGAAAACGTACGATATCCTTTTTCTCAATAACCTCCAAAAACAATTGCGGATCAATATAGATCATAACATAATCCAGACCTGTCTTATCCTGCGCCATTCCATCATGAGCCTGTTCCGGATTAAAAAACATAACACCATTCTGGTGGGATAATTGTAAAGTGCCATCCAAATTATATTTTTGGATTCCACGTAAAGTTACACCCATGGCATACTCTTGGTGGGCGTGCTTTTTATACGTAAAATCAGTCATATTCGCTGACAGCACCGTAATACCCGCTGATTTTCGATAAATAAATTTGTTCATTCCATTCACCTCTTCATCACTTGCCTACATCCAGATCATGATTGCAGCGTAAGCGAGAGATAACGCCATCAATACATTAAATGTTTTATTATACTTTTGTAAAAGCGCTTTGAAGATCGAACCAAAGAGAACCCATGTCATAAATGCCAAAAAACCAATTAACGTGATAGCTAAAATACTTAATGTGACTGCAGAACTTGTGCTATAGCTAGGCATAATGAAGGTTGGAATCACAGTCAATGTAAATAATACTACCTTTGGATTTAAAAACTGCATAAGAAATCCTGACAAGAAAGTAGCCGTTTGGTTTAATGCTCCGTTTGATGCATCCATTTTGTAAATTTGATAAACAAGATAAAACATATAACCACTTCCAATTATCTGCATCACAATGATTATTTTCGGTATAATCGTTATAAGAATCGTGTTCAGCAAAGCAGAAATAACAAGTAATGAGGCAAAACCAATTGTTGCTCCAAACGAATATTTCATTGSCTTTTTTACACCGAAATTATGCACCGTGGATAATATGACGATATTGGTAGGTCCAGGTGTAAACGTAGCAATCGTACAGTAAATCAAAAAAGATGTAAAATCCATGAGAATACTCCTTTCAAGCTCTTCTCATAGCCTACATCTTAAAATGGAATTCCTATAGTATATTATTGCAGAAGTAACGAATATTTCGCTATGGTTCTATGTGGCAAATATTTTGGAGTTTCATTGAATAGAACAAAGTTAGGTCTGAACTTGTTTATATCCAACCAATATTTCAAAATCATATTTCCCTAATCTTATTGAACTATCCTGCCGATTGGCTTAAAAGAACAGAAATGAAGTTGACTTACGATTTGAAGATGGAGTCGATACTCTCTCTAACGTAATCTAATATCCAGTGATTATAGTTTAAGTAAAGTTCCTGGAGAGGTGCCGTTGTGTTTGAAACTATATCTAAACCTCTGCTGTCATATAAATAAAAAATCGTATTACGAGTTGTATTCACGAAAAATATTCTATGATACGCGAAGAGAAACATTGCAGGTTTAATATCTGATGTTTTGCAACTCAGCACATAACGGAACGATATCCATTCATCATCCTCTTCATCAGATACCGTAAAGCTGTTACAAATAAGTTTTTTTAAAGTTTCCTTGCTTTTAACGCCTTTTTTAAAAAATTTTATCTTGTAAGGCTTACTCTTCCTTCTAAAGCTAAGAAATAAAACAATAAATATTTCATCACTTTCACTGTGCGTTTCTTTAAATAGTTGAGTAGTACGATAGAGAACTTGTTCTCTGTATTTTTCATCAGAAACCAAAGGATCCGGGTCACCGATCTCAAATCGAATGCCTACATCCGCGTTATAAAATAGAGGGGATTCCAATTTGAGTCCTAGAAACTTATCATTGAGAAAACGATCAAGTAATGCTGTCACTCATTCTCCCCC
>NZ_JBFTSN010000702.1:0-1788 GCF_056400045.1 Paenibacillus sp. 01L418 | reverse complement strand
GAAGTACATATGTTGTGGCTGTTAATCAATTCACAGTGAAAGTACTCGAGAATATTTTTTATCATTTACGCAACCTCCTAAAAGATGATGGATTGCTTTTACATTCTACGGATACTTTTGAAATGCATACTAACTCAGCAACTGGCTATTCTTCACCAGCAACAAAACCTATTATGGAAGCAACGAAAGGAGATTTGTCGAAATTATCGGAAATTGTACCAGTCTTTGGTTCATTAGCTGCTCAAAGCTTAACGATTTCCGGAAGTGTAATGACGACAGTTATGATGATTGGACTAGAATTTAAGAGGCTATTTATTATACCATGGCACTTTCAAAGAACAGCTACAATTGAAAGAATATATATCAATTTTCTCACTGCGTTTACAAAGAAATAAAATGGATACAGAATACAGAAAAAGCAACCTTTAGATTTCTGAGGTTGCTTCTTGGTGGGCGCTGCAGCTTTTAGGCTGAAGCACCCTTTTTTTGATTTTCATAATGGTAACCGCAGATAGATTATTCGATAACTCATGGGCATAGCGTTTTTTCAGGGTCCTATGCGATCTCATCTTTAGGTTCGTAATAAGCAGTGAAATCCGGAACGCTAATATTGCCACATGGATTACATAGGTCATAGGATGAGCTTAAATCAATGCCCCAAAGGCTAACGTATTTATCCGTCATTCGGGTTGATGTGTGACCCATGATACGTGATAATGCGATGGTATTTCCTCCATTGACTACCCAAAGCCTTGCAAAAGTATGTCTAAACGTATGAGGACTTACCCGCATACGGTCAATATCTAAATAGCTACCTAATAATTTGCCGGTTTTACGCAGAGCATCTCGTATGGATGATGATGCTAAGGCTTTTTATAGCGTGAGGCAAACAAGTAATCGTCTCGTTTAATGCCATATTTGTTGATGTAATTCAGTATCAGCGTGGATAGCTCACGAGAGAAGGGAACTTCGCGTTCCTTGTTACCTTTCCCTAGCACTAGCATGATCCTTTTGTTATGATCAAGCGAATAAACATGCAGGTTGGTTGCTTCCGAGATTCTTAGGCCTGTACTGGCCAACATAAAGATTAACAGAGCCATCCGTTCTTTATATTGTGGTGTTGTTCGTATTTCTCGGACGGCATTGATGTTAGCTTGTAATTGTTCTGCAGAAAAACCTTGAATGACCGATTGTTTTTTAGGAGGCTTCCGAATCCCCTTCACTAAATCACCATTATATAAGTTCTTCTCCGCAAGGAATAATCCAATTTGTCTTAAACAATAGTAATGTTTCAGACGTGTTCCTGTAGAAAGCGGTTGGCCATTATGATAATTTGGCCGCTCACAAAGCCAGGCTAAATACTCGCGTGAAACACTAACACTTAGTTCGAGTACACTATAGCCTCGACTATCGCAAAACCTACAAAACTCACAGAATTGAGATACAAAATTTCGAATCGTTTCGGTTACAAATCCTTCACTAATTAACCATTTTTTAAAATCATTTTCCAGTTCGATCATTTATGCCTCCATTGATATGAGAATAGATAGAATGCTTCCAAATTTAACAGAAATATAGTAAGATTCTACTACATTTGCATACGTGTGGGCATATTTTCCTGTTTTAGAAATGGATAGACAACATAAAACGACAAAGGGGCAAGACAGATGGCCAGGCGCAGAAGAAAAAAGGAAGAGTTAGATCCATTACAGGCATTTATACTGCTACTCATGATTGGGGCTGGATGGGGAGCCTACTCGCTTACGAAATCGATTGTAGCTGCAGGGA
>NZ_JBFTSN010000701.1:0-1791 GCF_056400045.1 Paenibacillus sp. 01L418 | reverse complement strand
ATTTAATAGTGAAACATGGGGTATTCGAAACGATAAAAAATGAAAATAAGGACAAAAATGGCGAGTAGACCTTTAAGGTTTACTCGCCATTTTTATTGATATTAACCTTCATGTTTACAACTTGAATTAGTACTGCTAAAATTCGAGTTAAGAAGCTGAAGGAGGTTATTTATATGTATGAACTAAGTAAAATTATTTTTATGGCTATTGTCATTTTAGTTTTTGGTGGCATCGGATATATGTCTCTTCCTTCAATGAAAAAACCATCTCCTAAACGTCGTGAGACACCTGTGTTTATGGTAATTAAGGCAGAAAACTAACAGCACAATGAAGAATTGATAGCCCAGGAGGACAAAATATATGCGGATTAAATCAAAAGAATCTTATAATGGTGGCGGTAATTGTATGCTTATTGAATTGTTAGTGGAAGGTGGGGGAACTCTAGCATCAATTACATTAACTGAAGAACATATAGTAGGTCGGAAAATTCCATATAAAGATGATGATGGAGAAAAAAATTATGACTTTCATGAAGCTGTACTATGGACAGCTACAGATTCGCAATCACTAAAGTACATCCCTGAAGAAATAAAGTCTGAGGTATTGAAGGTATATCAAGATTACCGCAAAAAATATAATCGTGATCAGGATATCACTGTGAATTCGTAGGCGGTGAACTAGGGATGATTAATGAGTTTTATAGTGTTAGTCAAGCTTCCTTGCAAGCTCAAAAGTTCTGCGAAGAAAACCATGGCTGGAGAAGAATCTGCGATATTTGGGACAGTGAAAATTTGTATCTTACATGGGAAGAGTTGCCTAAAAAAATTCGTAACTATTGGATTGGGAAATGCGGTGAATATTCTGCAGAGTCAGCTTGGCGTGAGTTTGGAAATTCGATTTGTAAAGTACCTTTCGGATGTGTATCAGGAAAGGGAGATTTTCACCCAAACTATGAAATGGTTAATGCTCCACTTGGACATAACATGATGATGATTTTCAAGTTTGATGAGCTTCAACGAATATCAAGTGTTCGTAGTAGACACATAATGCGACAGAGAGGAATAAAAAACCGCCTCTCATAAGGCGGTCAATTGAACTATCGTCTCCCGTTAGGGAGTTTAATTACGACAGCCCGCAGATCGAATTCATATCAATTGAAATTCAAGAAGATCCAGGTTATCACGAACGAGAATCATTTTGTTTTTATATTCCCAACGGCTGATCAAATCAGGAAGCTTCACCAAATTGTAGTCTTTATTCCATGCGAACAAGTTGTGGATACCTTCTATTGTCTCGCGCTTCTTGCTTGGAACGATGCCTGTAATGCGCTCTTTATAGCGCCTCCATATTCGTTCTTCCTGGACGGACAAGGGTGTCATCAAAACGACGATCTTATCTGCGGCGGCAAAGCTCGGCTCAACCCACGACCTGTACACACCTTCAACGATCCATGAATCAAATCCGATGATCTTTTTGAGCTGACGGTCCCGCTCTTCTTCCGGTGCCTTGACGCCGTATTCATTCGACTGATTATGCCAGAAAATATCGTCTAGATCGTAATGCGGGATCCCGAGCTTCCCGCTCAATAAAGTCGCGATATAGGATTTGCCGCTTCCTGAGCCGCCGATGATATGGATTCGGATTGTGAACACCTCTTCCTTCCAAAATGTATCTGTAAATCGATGTCGAGATTTTTTCGTCATATTGTTTGAAATTTCCTGCCTGTTAGTTTAATCTCCTTCTCCAGTAAGGAGTAATGTGTCGCAGTTCGACGATATTGCGTTACAACAT
>NZ_JBFTSN010000700.1:0-1797 GCF_056400045.1 Paenibacillus sp. 01L418 | reverse complement strand
CTGACGATCGGGGAAAAGGTATGGCAATCAGCCGTTTATTTTATTCTTATTATGTTATCGCTGCTTTGCTTGCTTCCCTTTTTATATGTGGTCGCTGTTTCGGTAACACCGGAATCGGAAGTTTTAAGAAGAGGGATTGTGATTATACCAGAATCCTTTACCTTTGCAGCCTATAAGGAAGTATTCATTTCTAATGGTATAGGTCAGGCGTATAAAATTACGCTATTCCGAACGATTGTAGGCACGGCGTTAAATGTGTTTTTTACGGTAATCGCGGCGTACCCGTTATCCAAAAAATATTTGCCGGGACGCAGTCCGTTTTTATTATTCATTGTGTTTACGATGATGTTTAGCGGGGGATTAATTCCGACTTATTTGTTAATCCGCTCTTTGGGGATGTTAAATAGTCCATGGGTTTTGATTGTTCCGCATCTCATTAGTGCATTTAATCTGGTGATCATTAAAGGCTTTTTCGAGCAATTGCCTGCTGAAATTGAGGAATCGGCGAGAGTTGACGGCGCAAGTGAACTTCAGTCGCTATGGAAAATCATTTTACCGCTTTCCATGCCTGTCCTCGCCACGATTTCCCTATTTTACGCAGTAGGGCATTGGAACAGTTATTTCGATGCGATTGTGTATATCAATGATGCGAATTTAATGCCACTTCAAGTTGTCTTGCGCAACATTCTGCTTAACATTGCAAATCAAAGTGCTGAGTCGATGGCCAATACCGGAACGGTTAGCCAGTTCGCTGTTCAAATGGCTGCTGTTGTCGTGACTACGGTCCCCATTTTGATCGTGTATCCATTTATGCAAAAGCATTTTACCAAGGGTATGCTCATGGGATCGATTAAAGGTTAAAAAGCAAATCTTATCTAGGTTGTTACGGGAAACCGTGATAATATACAAGCAAAGGAGAGGTCAATATGCAAAGAACAAAGATATCATTTGCCATTCTAGCTGCTATTGTAGGGCTGGGAACGCTATTGTCGGGATGTGGGGATCAAGAAGAGGAGGTTAAGCCTACAGCTTCGAGCAGTTCACCATCCACGGATAACCCGTTTGCGAAAAAAATGAAAATCACGATGTTTAACCAAGGCACGTTCAACGCTGCCGCTCCGATTCCTCCACGCGATGAAGACATTCAACGGCAAATGCTGGAGAAGGCAATGAACATCGACTTGGATATGACGATTCCTCAAGCTGGGCAATCAACAACCAAACTAAATACGCTTATTGCAGGCGGGGATATCCCGGATTTGCTTTTCTTGAAAAGTCGGTCCGATCTCGCGCAATATTATGATCAAGGTGTTCTTGCGGATTTGACACCGTATCTGGATCAATTCCCTGAACTTCAGAAACGCTTTAGCAGCGACTCCTGGGAGGCGATGTCCTATCAAGGGAAAACCATTGGAGTTCCAGGTTATGATAATGTAAACGGTATCAGCCGAAGCTTCTTCATCCGTAACGATTGGTTGAAAAAGCTGAATATGGAAGTGCCAACGACACCTGACGAGCTGTTTGAAGTCATGAAAGCCTTTACAGAGAAAGACCCGGACGGAAACGGCAAAAACGATACGTACGGATTCATCGGCGGCATGAATAAAGAGGGCAGTTTGCAAACCTATGGCTTCGATAGCTTGATGTGGATGTTTGGCGTCAATCCTCCATCAGCCATTGAAGTGAAAGATAATGAACCGGTATTTCTATTTATCGATCCCAAAATGAAAGAAGCGCTTGCTTACATTAATAAAATGATGGCAGCCAATGTAGTAGACCCCGATTGGGTGACGATGA
>NZ_JBFTSN010000699.1:0-1813 GCF_056400045.1 Paenibacillus sp. 01L418 | reverse complement strand
GTATAGGCTGTGTCGGTGTTCCATTGCTGYACGGTGCAAACATTTGCGGGGCTTGTAGTAACCGTAATTGGCGTACTTGCACCAGACACATTGCCTGCTGCATCATATGCCTTCACTGTAAAGGTATAGGCAGTGTTAGGGGATAATCCGCTAATTGCTGCGCTTGTACCCGTTGCATTCACGTTTGTTGTACCGTAAGTCACGGTATAACCGGTTACATTAACGTTATCCGTCGAAGCGTTCCATGCTAAGTTGACACTGAATGCACTCGTACTTGTCGTGCGTAAATTAGCAGGTACTGAAGGTGCTATTACATCCACAACGGGTGCATCAGTAGTTACATTAATCACGTTGCTCGCGCCAGAAATATTGCCCGCTGCATCTCTCGCTTTTACAGTAAATGAATACGCTTTGTTAGCTGTCAAACCGCTGATTGTTGTGCTTGTACCTGTAACGGTTGTTGAAGTTGAACCATATGAGACGATATATCCCGTTACTCCTCGATCATCGGTAGATGCACTCCAAGACAGGCTCGCACTCGTGGACGTTTTGGCAGTTAATTGAAGATTTGCAGGAACTGACGGAGCTGTAATGTCACCTCCACCAGAACCATATTGATCGAGATAGGTACGATGACTCGTAGAAAATAGATTGTTCGTATATTTATCCCAGTTGATAGACCAGGTCATCAATCCTTTTAAATCAGGATAACCAGCGGTATTGCGAAGAACGTAGGTTCCGCCGAAAGGTATACCTTTTATAAGATAATCAAGAGCTTTCTGCACGTTAGCCGGTGTTGTATAACCTCCGCCTGCTGCTTGTGGTGAAGCGGGCAAACCAATGACGATTTGATCTGGACGAAGAGCCGGAAACATATTATTCGGATTGCCTCCGACTGGAAATCCAACAAGCAGCATTTCAGCCATAGCCACATGGAAGTCAGGCGTACCTTGAGAATAGGCTTTACCATCAAGGCCTAACATAGGACCCGTATTATAATGCTGAACATGCAGGTAATCCAGCTCATTTCGCAGATCGTAGATGACAGGGAGGTATGCTCCCCAAAGTCCTGTATAGTTTCCTGCTCCACCCTGAACATAGGCGGTTTCCGGTGCCATGGTCAGAAGGAAATCTGAACTATAGCTATTTAATATTTCACGCGTAGCAGAAATTAAATTTACTATTTTTGGGGTGGTAGGAGCTTTGAAGTTGGTGTCTCCTGTGTTAAGGGCAAGAGAGCTGCCTTCAAGGTCAATATCGAGGCCGTCAAATCCATATAAATTAATAATACCCTTCATCGTGTTCACAAATGTTGTTTTGGCCTGAGGTGTAGTAAGCTCCACTGCACCGTTAGCGCCGCCGATGGATATGAGCACCTTTTGTCCTCTCGCTTTAAGGTAAGCAACATCAGACTGAAACTCGCTAACTGTTGCGTTGTAAGGGGTGAACACCATATTGCCAGTATGTGCGCCACCTGTTGGTTCAGCAAAAGCGACCTGGATCACGTCGTAATCCGGAGAAATATCTTTTAAACGAATATTGGTAGAGAAGTTGTCAAAATTATGCCAGTAGCCTACGATTATTTTGTTGCGAGCTGTTGCGGCCTCTACTCTATCCGTTCCTAAGGGCAATCCAGTCAATACTAGCAGCGCTGCTAGGGCAGCTAAAAGAGCTTTCATCATTCGTTTCGTTGATCGCGAATAATTTTTCATCGTCAACTATCTCCCTTCTCAATATAAAGCTTCTGACCACTACCTTTTTTGTAAGCGATTACATTCAATCTCTTAAAAACATCACCTCCTAACCGTATAAA
>NZ_JBFTSN010000698.1:0-1862 GCF_056400045.1 Paenibacillus sp. 01L418 | reverse complement strand
GTTGTTGTGCATGATTTTTTTGCTGTACAAAGTAACCTTGTATTGGAACCCAATAGGCATACAAAAGCAAACCGTTTCATTCCTGAAAGCAGTCCAGGAGCAAAACTACGGCAGAGCTGCGGATCTGTTTGGCTGGGAAGGGCAGAAGACCGCGGGCAGCAAGGAAAGTGCTTGGAAGCAGTTGGCTGAAGAGGAAGGGGTTCGACTACAATCCTTCAGTAACGTTCGTGCTGAATATGACGATGGTTGCTATTGCACAGGCCATGCGGATCTTGTGTTCGAGGTGAACAAAAGCCCTATGCAGGTTAGAGCTGTGATTACATATGGAGTAGGTGCAAGGCCGAAACAAATATGCGCAATAACACCCTCAGGGATGCAAGGTGGTTCCATTTCCCAGATAGCGGCATGGAACTCACTGGCATGTGGGAATAGCTCGTTTTGAAGACTTCATTGAACTAACGGGTAACGAAAGTTGAATAAGACACATGATGAGCAGGCGCTACGGTGGCCTGCTCTTCTTAACGGGCAGTTATCTTCAACAGATATGGTATAATTTTTTCAAAAAGTTCTTTGACAGGAGAGTATGGGAATGGAAAATCATACTGATTACATCAGTGAAGATGTAAACGAATTGAACAAACGTTATCTGATCATAAAAGAAAGGTACGATGAGTATAAGAGTCAGAACATGATATTGGATATGTCTAGAGGCAAACCATGTCCTGAACAACTTGATCTTTCCACTGAAATGCTCGATATCTTGATATTTGATGATCACTTAAAGGCAAAGGATGGTTCGGATTGTCGCAATTACGGAGGTATTGACGGAATTCCTGAAGCAAAAGAATTATTTTCTCAAATTCTTGAGGTTAGCACAAACGAAATCATTATAGGTGGCAATTCAAGCCTTAATATGATGTATGATACTATATCCCGAGCGATGCTTCATGGTGTTTACGGTAGCGGATCGCAATGGGGGAAGCTTCCAGCAATAAAATTTTTGTGCCCCAGTCCAGGTTATGACAGGCATTTTGCCATATGTGAGCTCTTAAATATAGAGATGATCGTAGTAGACATGTTGCAGAATGGACCAGATATGGATACGATCGAAAAGCTTGTCAGTGAAGATGATTCTATCAAAGGAATATGGTGTGTTCCTAAATACAGTAACCCTGACGGAATCACATACTCGGAAGAGACGGTAGATAGACTTGCTCACATGAATACTAAAGCAAGGGACTTTAGAATTTTTTGGGATGATGCCTATACTGTTCACCATTTAACTAAACCCGATCAGTTGAAAAATATACTTGCAGCCTGTAAGGCAGCAGGAAATCCTGACCGTGTTTATATGTTCAGTTCTACCTCTAAGATTACTTTTCCTGGTTCTGGCATTGCAGTGTTAGCATCCAGCGAGGAGAACTTGAATTTTATACGGAAGCAGATTTCTATCCAGACAATTGGCCCCGACAAGATCAACCAACTTCGACATGTTCGTTTTCTAAAAAATATTGATAATTTAAAAGTTCATATGGAAAAGCACGCTGCTATAATAGAACCCAAATTTGATATGGTATTAAATAAGCTTGAATCAGAGTTAAGTGGAAAAAATATTGCGTCATGGAATAAACCGAACGGGGGTTATTTCATTAGCCTTAATACATTAGACGGTTGTGCTAAAGACGTAGTAAATATGGCGGCAGAAGTCGGTGTCACATTGACTAAGGCAGGGGCTACATTTCCTTATGGAAAAGATCCAAGGAATCGAAATATACGTATAGCCCCTACTTTTCCATCAGTTAAAGAGCTAGAAACAGCCATTGAAGTGTTATGTCTCTGCGTTCAATTGGTAAGCATAAAGA
>NZ_JBFTSN010000697.1:0-1864 GCF_056400045.1 Paenibacillus sp. 01L418 | reverse complement strand
GAAGAAATGTTTCCCTGATTGTTAAGGAGAACGTTGAAAGCGACTGTATTGCTGGCAACTGGATTACTTGGTGTCCAGGATACAGCTCCAATTAAATCGGAACTGGCAACAGGAGCGACAATAAGTGATGATGGATTCGTATAGCTGTTGTTGGTATCATTTTGCTCAATAATTGCATTGTTCTCATCTACCTTCGAGCTTACTGAGTAGGTGGCTGCGGTTTTGGCACCAACATTAAATGGTACCGTTACTGAAGCACCGGCCGCTAGTGCGGCTACTGGAGCAGAGCCGGCAAGCGTGTTGTTAAGGTAGAAGTTGACTGTAGTCGCCGGGGCACTGGCGTTGCCGATATTTTTAACTGTTGCGTTCAGTGTAATTTCATTTGTCTCTATTGGTGAGACAGGTGCCCATGACATGCCTGTAATCGTCAAATCAGGGTTTGGAGCAGGCGTTCCGTAAACTTGAAACTCAGCGATTTGACCGGCAGGTGCGCCGGAGTTCGTCGTAATATTCAACTGCAGACGTTTAACCGTCGAGGTAACCGGGATCGTTACCGTATTGCCCGAAGCTGGATTAAACGTATAAGCTTGTGCCGACACTAAGCTGCTGAAGGTTGTTGTATTTTGGTTATGACCTAGTACTTGAATCGTTTGTGTACGAGTGCCCCATTCTGTAGAAGGATTCAGCTTCAGCACGATGGATGTAATGTCATGATTCGCCCCAAGATCGAGAGTTAAGGTGCTCGAAGCGCTGCCGCCTTCCCAATAAGTGGCGGTGTTATTGTCGTTTGCATTCGCTGCAATAAACGTTTGTGTGCTGGATGATGCGCTAATAGCTTTGCCAATAGCGATGTTGCCACCTGGAGGAATCGTAGGCGTTGCTGTTGGAGTTGGTGTCACTGTTGGCGTAGCAGTTGGCGTAGGAGTTGATGTTGGTGTCACCGCTGGAGTAGGAGTTGCCGTTGCTGTAGGAGAAGGTGTAGGCGTAATGATCGTTGAATCAACCGTGATTTGGTCAAGATTGACATTGCCGGAATCACCTGCATCGTATTTATAAGCAATCGTATTGGAGCCTGCATTTAAAGTGAGAGCCTCTGCTTTCGTTCCCCACGTATCCCAGTTCGCAAGGTTTGGAAGTGAGGTTTGGCGGATTTTTGTTCCGTTAACGTAGATGCTTATTGTTTTTGTGCTTCCGCTTGCATTGGCGTACTTGAGTGTCACGTTGCGGCTGCCTGCCGCGGCTGCATTGACCGTAAACGTTGTTGTCGCACCTTGTGCTAAGTAGCCGTCAACAAATCCGGTGCCGGCATAGCCGGTATGATCGGTATTTACGCTCGCTCCGCCGGACAATGCAGCAGACTCAGCCTGATAGGTGCCCGTAGGCGTTGATGTAGGAGTAGGTGACGGTGTCAGCGCAGTGCCATAAATTTCGAATTCGGATAACTGTGCCGCTGGCCAGCCCGTATTGCCTGTAAAATTCAAGCGAACATAACGTGTGTTCGTTGATGCGAAGTTAATTGTGACCGAATTGCTTGCAACCGCCGGATTAAATACATAACCTGTAGAAGCTGTAATATTCGTGAACGTTGTTCCATTAACACTGCCTTGAACCGCAAGYGTTTGTGTCCGGGTTTCCCAGCCTGCAGGCAGCTTTAATACAATCTGGTCGATGCTAGTATTGGAGCCGAGATCGACTTGAATCCATTGTGGAAATGCGTTGTTTGCACTTTCCCAATACGTTCCTTGGTTGCTGTCTTTCACATTGCTTGGACTGTAGGTTTGTGATTGGCCGCTTGCTGTAATGTCTTTGCCGATCGACAGGTTTGATCCACCTGCAGCAGAAACGGGAGTAAACGGTCCAGTAG
>NZ_JBFTSN010000696.1:0-1865 GCF_056400045.1 Paenibacillus sp. 01L418 | reverse complement strand
GTGTTACAGCGGCGAACATATTAGATGGAATGTTGAAATGGAAATCGCAAGCATCGTCGCTTGGACGGAATCCCGACCAGATCATGCCAGTCTCGTTGACCAGCATGCCGCGCCCTTGCCTCCGCAGCGTATCGATCATGATTCCATTATGACGCTGGAACCTGTACGTAGAGAGCTCAGCATGCTGCTGCTCGACCTGCCAGACATCCAGCATCGCCAGCAAAGAAGCTTTGAATTGCTCATTGAATATGCCCGTCCGGCCCGTTTCCTTCCAATAATGATAGGCTAGACGGAAAGAGAAGCACATGGAATCGAGTTCGAATTTACGTTCCCACACCCAAGGCGAACTTTCCGTTTCGTCTCCGGAGTTCCAATGCCAGTCATTCGCGGTTTCGTTAAACGCGTTAGCATAAGGATCAATGCTAATGTAGAACATATGACGATTAATGACTCCCTCCAGAATACGCTGCAAATCGGTGTCTTCCTTGGCAAACGGGACATAATGCATCACTTGCTCAACGGAATCCCGCAACCACATAGCGGGGATGTCTCCTGTTAGGACAAAGGTAGTCCCGTCCTCCAGCAGCTTTGTTGTCGTCTCCAGCGTATTTGGGAAGCAGTTCTGAAATAATCGGTTAAGCTTCGGCCGATGAGCGAGCAGCTTCTCCGCTTCCTCCATCGCCTTTACGATGGAAGGCGGCAGCTTTAGCTCGGGGATATCAATTTGCGGCAAACGATGGTTTTTCATAGTGTTGTTTCATCCTCTCTCCATACTTATTTGGGTGGAAGTACATACAAGTCAGCCCCAAGGAGCGACTCCGCGTGGCCGCCTACTTGGATACGGAACTGACCCGGTTCGACGATGCGGCAATAGTCCCTTCCTACGTATTGCAATTGTTCCTTTGCGATCGTAAACTGGACGGTCGTCGATTCGCCAGGCTCCAATTGAATTTTCAGGAAGCCCTTCAATTCCAAAGGTGGCCTCGTTACGGAACTGACAACATCCGTTACATAAAGCTGTACGACCTCCTGTCCCGCCATTCCGCCGATATTCGTGACATCAACGCTTACGGTGCAGCTCTCATCCGGCTTTATATTAGATTTGCTTAGCGTGATGCCGTCATACTGGAAAGACGTGTAGCTAAGGCCATAACCGAATGGATATCTAGGTTCTAAGTCTGTCTCCACATATCGCTTGCCTTTGGTCCGCTTCGTATTGTAATAAATCGGAAGCTGTCCCGAATGCTTGGGAATCGATATTGTGAGCCTGCCGGACGGGTTGTAATCGCCGAATAGAACGTCCGCGATTGCATTCCCGCCTTCCTGTCCGGGATACCAAGCCTCTAGAATCGCATCGGCGTGTTCGTCAATCCACGGTTCCACGATCGGCCGTCCGTTGATATAAACGACGATAAGCGGTTTGCCTGTCTTGTGAAGCTCTTTCAGCAATTCCAATTGAACGCCTGACAAACTCAGTTCCGCTCTGTCAAATCCTTCTCCGCAATCCATATCGCTTAAGCTTGACTGATCGGTAATAATCGCAGCACCCGTCTTTAAATCTATCGTTCCTTCGCCGAAGTCCCTTGCGCTGGAACCGCCAACTACGGCTATGATCGCATCTGCAGCCTGAGCGATCTGGAATGCGTGCTCGAATCCTTCCTTCGACGGATCTTTAATGCGGCAGCCCGGCGCATACATGACCTCGCTTTGGCCTACGCATTTTCGCTGAATGCCGTCTAGTACCGTCACAATTCCGGAGCGCTCCTGCGGCGATGTATAATCACCCAATTGGTTATAAATATTGTTCGCGTTAGGTCCGATGACCGCGATTTTGCTCAAGTTTGTTGACAACGGCAGCACCTGAT
>NZ_JBFTSN010000695.1:0-1888 GCF_056400045.1 Paenibacillus sp. 01L418 | reverse complement strand
GTCATCCCCCTATAAGATTTTCAAACATGTGATCGATAACAAAATTGCTGCCCATTGGCATGATTTTTTTGAAATGGGCTTTGTTGTGTCTGGTACAGGAACTCATGTTATAAACGGAGAGCCTTTTCCTTTAGAGAAAGGAATGACTTTTCTGCTGACAACGGCAGATTTCCATGAGATCATCCCAGATGAAGGACAAACGATTCATTTGTTTAATCTTATTTTTGATGAATCATTTATCCGCCCAGAGCTGACAGAAATGTTATTTGAACAGGTATCGCTTCATTTGCATACTTTTCGTGACGAAAGTGCTAGTGAAATTGAAATGGAATTTACTCGGATTTGGAATGAATCACAGATGTGGCAGCTAGGCAGCAGCATGCTGGTGCAGGGAAGTTTTGAGAGAATACTCATCCATCTCTATAGAAATAACGGGCATCAGCGCTTGCTTGACGACTATGTAGCCATTAGCGCAATCCCTTCTTCCATTAGAAAGTCGATCATCTTTATTCAACACCATTTTCGAGAGCCGCTTTCATTAGATGAAATAGCGAGATATGCTGGAATATCAGCCAATTATTTTAGCGAATGCTTCAAAAAGCATACAGGTACATCATTTCAAGAGCATCTACAAGGAAAAAGGCTTCAGTTCGCCTCTGCATTGCTCAGCAGTTCAATCTTGCCGATAACGGAAGTATGTTATGCCGCGGGCTTTAATACACTGCCTAACTTTGAACGAGCGTTTAAAAAAAAGTATGAGAAATCACCTCGAGAGTTTCGGAGAAAATATATTCGGCCATAAATGTGACGTATAAACCTATATGCCATGTTAGGAGGGTACAGCAGTGCGAAGGAGACTTATACAAGGCACAGCAATTGCTGTGCTTTTATGTTTTGTTTATATTCTCTATGCAGTATGGAGCATTATTTCGTTTGCTAAGGTGAATGAGCTCATTTACACAGATGCCGCAATTGTGCTTGGGGCAGCAGTCTGGGACGATAAACCGTCGACAGTTCTAAAGAACAGATTGAATCATGCCATTTGGCTCTATAACAATGGATACATAAAGAAAATAATCGTTACTGGAGGCACAGGTAAGGGAGATTCCTTGTCTGAAGCGGAAGTGTCAAAACGATATGTTATGCAGTATAAGGTTCCAGGTGAGGATATTGTTCTTGAAGAGCATTCAAAAATCACGGAACAAAATTTAGCTAATGCCCATGCGATAGCACAACAACAACAAATCAATACCTTTACCATCGTCAGCGATCCTTTGCATATGAAGCGTGCTCTTCTTATGACTAGACACTTAGGGATGGATGCTTACTCTTCACCAACTCAGACGTCAGCCTACAAGAGTTTGGGTACTAAGCTTCCTTTTCTTTTAAGAGAAACGTTCTTCTTAACAGGTTATCAGCTGAAAATATTATTTTTAAAGTAAGAGAATAAAAGAAGTAACTTATGATAAATAAACTGCTGTTTCACAGCTCATCTTTTTTGCAGCCCGAAAGTTAAACACTCAATTGGATGAGTTTAACTTTCGGGATTTTGTATTTTATTAAGGGTATCGTTTCAGGAAGTAAGGCTGCGTTTAAATGAAAGGAGAGGGAAATGTGTCATCCTAACTGAATAATTATGCCAAAAGCCTCCGATATTAAGGATACGGTTACAGGTTCTTCCTAAATCAAGAAGGATAAACGCAGGAAATCACAGTTGCGGTGCACATCTAAATCCATGTATGGTATTATAATATTAACGATTAAAACAAGTTAAAAGTAAAGCTGCCATAATGAAGGAGTTTTTATTTTGAATGATGCGATGATCATGTTAAAGCAAACAAGTCGTACTTTTTATATTCCCATCAGCAGGTTGAAGTCAGGTTTAAAG
>NZ_JBFTSN010000694.1:0-1895 GCF_056400045.1 Paenibacillus sp. 01L418 | reverse complement strand
ATGCCGTTCTGGCTGCTGTTCTCCGCCTCCCTTACCGATGATATGGAGCTTGTTCGCAGCGGTTATGCATTTTTCCCTGATAAAATAAGCTTCTCTGCATACCACTATTTGTGGAACAGCTCTTCTGACATTATAAGGGCATACAGCATTACGGTTTTAACGACTATAATTGGTACGACGCTTGGACTTACGCTTACTGCGATGGTCGCTTATCCGCTTTCGCGTTTAGAAATGCCGTTTCGCAATACGCTCGCATTTTATGTATTTTTTACGATGTTGTTTAACGGAGGTCTTGTACCGACGTACTTGCTTTACACCAACTATTTCGATTTAAAAAATACGATGCTGGCCTTAATCATACCGGGCCTTTTGATGAACGGATTTTTTATCATATTGATGAGAACCTTTTTTGCAAGCTCAATTCCGACAGCGATTATTGAATCCGCCTATATCGATGGGGCAAGGGAATGGAAAATATTTTACCGGATCGTATTGCCGCTCTCGACGCCGGTGCTTGCTACAGTAGGATTATTTTACACCATTTTATATTGGAATGACTGGTTTAATGGCTTAATCTATCTTACAGATAGTCATTATTATAGCCTTCAAAACCTTCTCAATCGAATATTGCTGGACGTACAGTTTTTACAATCTTCTACGCAGGCAGGCAGCCGTAATGCAGATATTGGAGCGAATATTCCGCTTGCGCCAATGCGGATGGCAATGGCCGCAATTGGGGTCATTCCACTGTTGATCGCCTATCCGTTTTTCCAAAAGTATTTTGTTAAAGGTCTGACGATTGGTGCTGTTAAAGGATAAAGCTTTCATAGACGCTATAACGGCATGGATCATGCATTTATAGATAGAATCGGATCACAAATAAAAATAGGGAGGTCACAGCAATGAGAAAAAACAAGTTTGTGGCAAAAACGCTTCTCTTAATCGTACTAGCTTTCGCAATGGTGATCAGTGCATGCGGCAATGGAGACAACAAGGGCACTAATGCAGGCAACGACGGGAAAACAGCAGAAGGAAAAAGCGGCAACGGCAGCGGGGAGCTTAAGCCTGTTGAGCTAGTTATGGTATTTCCAGTCGGGGGCGAGCCTAAGGATTTAAAGCTGGTTCAGGATGAAATCAACAAAATGACGAAAGCAAAAATCAATGCGACAGTAAAGCTGGTACCTATCGGCTTTGGCGCATGGGCTCAGCAGAAGACACTAATGATGTCGGGTAATGAACAGGTGGATTTGATCGTAAGCGGACTTGGAACCTACAGCCAAGATGTAGCTAAAGGGCAGCTTCTTGAGCTTGATGGATACTTGGCTGAGAATGGACAAGGGGTTACGGAAGCGCTAGACTCCCTTGATACTGCGTTCTTGAATGCGACGAGAATCGATGGAAAAATATATGCAGTACCAAGTATCAGAGATTTGGCAGCAGATTATGGCATCACGATGCGCAAAGATTTGGTTGAAAAATATAACATTGATACTGCCGCGATTAAATCTTTGGATGATTTGGACGCTGTATTCAAAACAATTAAAGATAATGAACCGGATATGATTCCGACAGTTAAGTATGGAACATCTATTCTCGATATTTATGTTCTCAGCTACTTTGATAACTTGGGCGAAGGCTTTGGCGTGCTTCCAGGCTATGACAACGACCTGAAGGTCGTGAATATGTATGAGACGCCGGAATATGCCGAAATGCTGAATACAGTGAGAAGATGGAATCAAGCAGGTTATATTGCCAAGGATGCAGCTACAAGCACTGAGACGCAATACAACCTAGTTAAATCCGGCAAGGCTTTCTCGTTCATTTCCCATATGAAGCCGGGTATTGAGACGCAGGAATCAAGATCTACAGGCAAAGAGATGGTATCGGTACATTTC
>NZ_JBFTSN010000693.1:0-1900 GCF_056400045.1 Paenibacillus sp. 01L418 | reverse complement strand
GTGCATGAAGGAGCTTGCCCAGTTTCCGTTCCTCACCTTGAAGACGGATCGAACGACTCGCATGCATGAGCAGGTCGTGAACGAGTGCAAACGGCACGGCTTCGTTCCTAATATTATATGCGAATGCTCTAGTGTCGCCATTATTATGTCCCTTATCGCTTGCGGCATTGGGGCGACCGTATTTCCGAAATCGGTTATGTCTTCTTTTCCAAGCACCGTCGTCAAAATGCTCAACATTGAGGATGCGGACTTTCAGTCGGGTGTCGGCATTCTATGGCTGAAGGATCATTATTTGTCCAAGCGCGCGCAGCAATTTATTGAAAGCTTTCGTACTGAAATGTAATAAAGGAGGAGACAACACTTGGATCAGCTACCTATAAGATTAGCGGAAGCCAAGCTTCGTATGTATGAGCAGCAGCATGTTCTGGAGATGCTTGCAAACCTGCCGGAGCAGGAGAAAAACAACCTGGCTGCGCAAATTTTAGAAATTGATTTTGAGCRGATAGCCAAAGCTTTAGCCGGCCGCAGCGATACTAAGAAGCTGAACAACGATACGATATCTTCGATACCTTTTGAAGACTGGGAAGATTTTGAACAGGGAGAAAAAGCGGCATATACTGAAAAGGGCTGGGAGCTGCTGCGAGCTGGGAAAGCTGGAGTTATCGTTGTTGCTGGCGGGCAGGGCAGCAGGCTTGGCCATGATGGGCCTAAGGGTACGCTGGATATTGGACTTCCATCCCATAAATCTTTATTTCAGCTTCAAGCAGAGCGGCTGCTGTATTTATCGAGAAAAGCCGGCAAGTCTATCCCATGGTATATCATGACTAGCCCCGATAATCATGAAGCAACGAAGGCATTTTTTCATTCCTTGCATTACTTTGGTTATCCAGCGGAGGACTGTTTTTTCTTCCAGCAAAATACGATGCCTGCGCTCGATCATGACGGTAAGCTGCTTTTATCGGAGGACGGAACACTAATGCTGGCCCCTAGCGGCAATGGAGAATGTTTCGCGTCGTTAAAACGCACAGGAGCAATTGCTGATATGAAGCAAAGAGGCTTAGAGTGGTTGTTTTATTATAATGTAGACAATGCGCTCATAAAGGTCGCAGACCCTGCATTTATTGGACTAGCTGCGTCACGCAATCAGATGGTTGCAACAAAGGTTATCGAAAAAACGGATGTTGACGAGAAAATCGGGATTTTTTGTTTGAAAAATGATCGTCCGGCTGTACTCGAGTATAACGAAATTCCGTCATCCATTAAGGATAAAAGAACGAATGAAGGGCGATTGTTTTATAGCTTAGGGCATATATCTATCCATCTATTTAAGCTGGACTTCATAGAAGAGCATGCAGATACGGATATTCCTTTCCATATTGCCTCCAAAAAGATGAAATACATGGACGCCGAAGGAAGCATCATCACACCTACGGAGCCAAACGCCTATAAGCTCGAACGCTTTATTTTCGATTTTTTTCCATTGGCCGATGAAGTTACTGTTATACGGGGGATTCGTGAGGAGGAATTCGCTCCAGTCAAAAATAAATCGGGTGAAGACAGTCCGCTTAGTGCACGCAAGCTCGTTCAGTCGCTTCATCGAAGCTGGCTGCGCGCCGCTGGTGTGTCTGAAGAGCAGCTGCAGGGGCGTGATATAGAAATTTCACCATTAATCTCGTATAACGGTGAAGGCTTGAAAGTGGAAGATTGGAGCTTTGACTGATCGCTAACGAACTCCAGAGTCGCTATATGATCAAATTAGACTCTATTTGGTATGTAACGAATCCCACTGGCGCTATTTTACGTTGTAGCTCCATATATTGAAGTTATTTTGTAGAATAACGTTACTGGAGTTCGTTAGAATTTAGAAAACGATCATTTGTGCGAAATAACGTCTCTAGAG
>NZ_JBFTSN010000692.1:0-1926 GCF_056400045.1 Paenibacillus sp. 01L418 | reverse complement strand
CGACATTGCCTTTACTGCTGTATATTTTGCCAAGCCCTTCTGCTTTTAGTACGCTCATTGCTTTGTTCCTCCCCAGATCTATCTGTAATGTGCTTCATTACCGTTAGTATAGACGAGGGGAAGAGGTTAAACCCATCGATTTCCCTTTCATTCACACCCTGCCAACCTTACAAATTTGTCACCTAACCTGAGCTTCCGTTACCTCGGCTGCCCATAATATGAATGCCGCGCGGTTTGAATGCGACACTGACCGTCGTACTTTCTCCGAGTACCGAGGAAACGGTCATCTCATGACCTAACCGATTGCATACCTGCTTAGCCAAATAAAGCCCCATTCCAGTTGACTCGCCCGCCGTTCGTCCATTCTCACCTGTGAAGAAAGGATCAAAGATGCGTGGAAGATCATGCGGCGCAATACCAATGCCTTCATCGATCACCTGCAGCCTGCCTCCTCCGTCATTGAACGCTTCCAATTGAAAGAGCAGTTTTTTGCCGCCTTCTTTGCTTTTACTATATTTGATTGCGTTGCTAATGAACTGATTAAGCACAAAGGTCATCCATTTCTCATCGGTTTCCACGGATGCTTCCCCCTCGACACGAGGGAAAATGGAGTAACGGATGCAAAGCTTCTTATGGGCGTTGATGACCGAGCGCACAAGTTCATGAAGCGCTACCTGCTTGACATGCAGGTCGATTTCAAACTTATCCAGACGAGCTGTATACAGCATCATCTCAAGCCCCCGCGTCATTCGGTCAGTTTCCTCCTGCATACTTAGCGCCAGCTGCTGCTGTTCCTGCTGCGAGGACGAGTTCTGCTGCAAAACCTCCTGAGCGAGCAAATCGATGACAGATACCGGCGTCTTCATATGATGCACCCATTGCAGCACAAAATGATTATGTATTTCCTGCTGCCTTCGATATTTGCCAAGCTCGTTCAAATAAGCCCTACTCTGCTCCTCCAGCATTTTAGCGACAAGCTTCTGCTCTTGTGTTACTGTAGCTTGTACGATTGTTGAAGCTTGCAGTTCTTCAGACCGTGCGATCGCCTCCAACATTTGCTTAAAGTACGTGCGCTGCCGCAAATAATCGACGATCAGCCACGTCCCTAGCAAAAATAAAGCAATAACAATAAAATAATAAATCGTACCCAGCTCGACTAACCCTGGGTAGCGCTCACGCTCAAGGAGAAGCAGGCTGACGGCGAGTAAAATAATTAAACAAACCATAAATATAAATAACAGACGATCACGTAAAAATAACGCCAGCGATAAGCCTCTCATCGTGACGTTTCTCCTACTGCATTTTCTATTACGAGCTTATAGCCCTGTCCCCGCACCGTTTCAATCGCTTTAGGAAGCCCAAGCTCCTCCAGCTTTTTCCGAAGTCTGGTCACATTGACCGTAAGCGTATTATCATCGACGAATTGCACATCGTCCCAAAGCGCTTCAAGCAGCTGCTCTCGCGAAACAACCATGCCTTGCCGCTTCATCAAGCATTCAGCCAGCAGCT
Source organism: Paenibacillus sp. 01L418 (assembly GCF_056400045.1). Lineage (NCBI taxonomy): Bacteria > Bacillati > Bacillota > Bacilli > Caryophanales > Paenibacillaceae > Paenibacillus > Paenibacillus sp. 01L418. Next base: position 417 of record NZ_JBFTSN010000692.1, on the reverse strand, counting down.
GCTCGTTTTTTGTCAGCTCAATGCGGCAGTCTTTCCATTCAAGCTCATTACGGTTCAAGTAAAGACGGAGATCACCAGCTGACAGCTCCCCTGTTTGCGAGGCAACGCCGGTTTCTGCTGCTGCAGACCCGGATGCCGCATATTCCCCGTAAGCTCGCCTTAGCACACTCTTCACCTTTGCCATTAATAAATCCAAATGGATAGGCTTTGTAATATAATCATCGCCGCCGTTCTCTATAGCCATAACTTGATCCATCTCGCCAGCACGGGCAGAAATAAAAATAATAGGGAGGCTTGAACGTGTTCGAATTTGTCTGCACCAATAATAACCATCATAGTAAGGCAAATTAATATCGAGCAAAATGACATGCGGATCAAAAGCCTCCAGCTCCGGCATAATTTCACGAAACTGTGTAA
>NZ_JBFTSN010000691.1:0-1932 GCF_056400045.1 Paenibacillus sp. 01L418 | reverse complement strand
ACAAGCTTTGGTGATCGTAACTTCCCCGTGAATCAACTCAACCAGTTCAACTATGATTTTTGGTGACAACTCCTTTCCATTTCCTTGTACTTTTTTAGCACATCTATTTGTTGCTTTAAGAACCGATTCTCCGCCTTTATTTGCTCCAGTTCCGAGGTAAACTCAGGTCCTTTACCGTAGCTGTATTGTTTGCCTACAGGTTGCTCCAAGCGGTTTAACTCGCCCTTGCGGTACCATCGCATCCAGGTTTCCAATTGCGTCTTATTTCGTATGCTCAGCTGCTCCATGACCTCTTTCACTGGAACTCCTGTTATTCTCAATTCAATGGCTTTCATTTTTGTTTCCACTGGGTAACTTACTCTTGTTGCCAACGTAAAAACACCTCCAAGGTTGTCTCCATATCTTACGACATGGTTGCATTTTCTTGAAGGTGTTTTGATTTGTCTCACGTTATGGGGTCAGTCCCGAGTAAGAAAAAATTGAAAACCTTTTTTKATGAAAAGGAATTAGAACCACGTACTTTTTCGATTTCTCATAACGAAAAAGTACATATGGTTGAAAGTGATTTCCTCATCAATTTGATTGTGAATTCCACGCCGGAGCACGAGCAAAGAAAAATTTTAGAAATGATCGTTGCTATTGATTTTAAAAACGGGGACGTAAATCATTTTCTCGAACATTTGGCCAAAGGCTATGTCGTGAATAATTTTTAATATGAGGAAACCAAATATAGCGCCAGCCCAGCTTTAAAAAAGGTTGCTCAAGCCAAAGCGGAACTTAAAGCAATTAATTAACTTTTGAAAAAGTCACAGTGGCGCGGTTTATTCAGCGCTATTGTGACTTTTTCAGCAATGAAGCAAAGACGATATCAGATATTGATTTTATGATTTCTTATCTTCGGATTTACAGCTTGTACAACAGTAAAGCTGCGAGAAAATACGGTGAACGAGTTAAGTAATTTGATGAATATCTTTGTACGTGGGAGGTTATGTCTTTGAGCCAAATTGTAAAAGGAGAAATATCAGTTTGTTGCAAAAAGCCAGTCACACGCGGAGATACCACAAGAGATACTGCACAAAATGTAATATGGAGTGCCAAGTAATTCAGTGAATATTGAATTACTATAGGACCCGTATTTAATATACGGGACCACTGGATTAGATTGTCATTCTCTTAACGTTTGATGATAGCACAAATATAACATAACTTTTTTCTTCCTTTTATAAGCTTTAAATTTTCACAATATGCACATTTCATAGGCWCTCACCTCCTGAGTTATTATGTCCGATGGTCGTTAAGGAATATACAGGTAAGTTGAACATTGAAGATTACGGGAGTAGCAAGCATGTTACATTAATCTCAAAGYAGTTTGAAAAGGAAATTTGTAATTACATGAGGAGGATTAAAAAACCTGCCCATTGGGCAGGTTGGCAACTTATTCTTATGCGTTAGCAGTCTCTGGTCGCTTWACTTGAAGTGGAGGAGGTATAAGCCAACCTTTTTCTTTGCTYAGTTCGAGTATTTTAACRCCTAGTGCAGTTTTAGTAAGATGATATTTCGCAAATAAAGCTCCAATATCTTCTCTAATAGACTGACCCATAACTTGGCTACAWGCRACTAGTCCAAGTGATGTGTCAGCRGCAATTTTAGCRGCAATTTCRGGATCAGAGAATCTTGCACCTACAGGGATGTCTTCGAGTTTAACAGRGGGTCTTTCAGGCATCATAGGTACGGAAGCAATTCCGTTATCAGTAAGCAATGTATCACATTCTTTAATYTCCATCTTKGCTTGATCAATGAGAGCATCCAGTATTTTTTTTAAGTCTTTGTCTCCAGCRTGGTTTAAGTATGCTTGGTAACAGGATACAGCGCCTTTTGCTACAGTTGAAGCCTGCCAAACACTAAATATTTCACCGTAGTGCATTGGTTCAT
>NZ_JBFTSN010000690.1:0-1932 GCF_056400045.1 Paenibacillus sp. 01L418 | reverse complement strand
TCTTATAGGGGGATGACAAGGTCAAAAAGTTTTTACCAAGCAATCTCTCAGGCGTTAATTCATACTTCATGACGATTTCCCCCTATCAGACTTTTAATGGTCAAACCATTCGGCATATTTGGCAGCCATAAAATCGGTCATCCATTGATTTACTTCTATTAAATCAACAATAGGCTTATTGGTAAAAGGCACCGTCGGCATATAATTCGGTGGACCAAACTCTGCTGTAAAAGTTGTCCAAGCTCTTTCCTTCGCAGCTTGCTTCATAAATATCCGCTGCCACCAGCCTGTAAATAAAGCAAGCTCCGATGCGTATTCAGGTGCGCCAGGATGTGGCACTTGAGGTCCCTGTGGAAATCCGACACGGCCATGAACATGTATGCTGCGATCAATAGCAAGAGCAAGCTCATCCGCATGATTATCCAGATGCGACTCACATACGTTCACCCAATGGCTGAAGTCTGCAGTGATGCGCAAGTCAGGAAAACGCTTCAGCAATCTTGCAGTTGTCCATGGTGTAAACATCGCTCGGCTGCGATGGGTTTCATGCCCGACCTGAAGGCCAGACCTTGCTTCAATTGTAAGTGCTCCTTCAAAAAAACGATCCTGCTCCGCTTCTGACATGCTGTCTCTAGCGCTTTGCGAGTTAATAAACAGCGGATTAAAATCCGTTGCTCGCATGACTTGTTTCTCGAAGCTATCGAGATGGTCATCATGTGTACTTACCTGCGCGATGAAGGCCAGCTTATTTGTTTCCAATGCCGCTTTAAAGGACTTTTCTTCAGAGGCAGGCGGCAGCGGCGCTTCTATTCCAAAGTAACCTGCTTCTGCTGCATATGTCAAAAGCTCCTCATAGCTACCCTGCATTCCCCACAACGCTTTTATTCGTCTCAATTCCAATACCTGTCCCCCCTTTTGTTAAGCCTATTATACATTGACAAAAGGATTGCCGGCTAAATCTTTTCCACGCGCTAGCCAGATTTTATGACCACGGTTCTTTTCAGTATAGACTTGCGCATCCGTTGAGAAATAACGCATCGTATAACCACAGCGGCGGAATTCACTTTTGTTAGGAGCTGCACCATGTATGATGCGAGAATCATGGACAGAGCACTCGCCTGGCTCAAGCTCGAAATAAACGGCCTTTGACTCATCCTTATTGCGAATTTCCGTATCAAAAATGTTGTCATTGCCATCCACCTGCTCGTACTCCGAGAAACCATTGTTATGCGTTCCCGGGATGACGCGCATACAGCCATTTTCCTTAGAGCTGCGGTCAATAGCCAGCCATACGGTCACAATGTTATCAAATCGGCTAAGTCGTCCGTTCCAATATGCGGAGTCTTCATGCCATGGCGTTTGCTTGCCAATAAGCGGCTCTTTGCAGATGAAATGACTAGACCACAAGCCAATGTTAGGACCAATTAAAGGCTCTACCAGATCAAGCACTTCATCGCTTAATAGAAACTTAAGTAGTCGCTCATCACGGAAATGCGGGGTATCGAGCTCGCTGTTCAGCTTCCGGCCCACAAGCTCCCATTGCTCCTCAAAAATATTAGTCAGCTCTGTCATCTTATCTGCGCTAAACAACTGTTTCTTATGCAGCGCATAACCATTTTCCTTATAAAACTGTACTTCTTGCTCCGTCAATGTAGATATCGCCATCAATATCGCCTCCAATAAAATGGTGTATTGCTATAAAATGATCATAACGGAGCAGGAGCAAACTTACTTCTTATCCCATCGGCAAAAGTATGCATATCTTCTGATCCAACTGCTCGCTTATCCAGAAAATAAATTTAATAAGTAAAAAGCCGCTTCCTAATGGACGCGGCTTTTTCGTTGTTTATCCTGCAATATTTGGAATGCATTCTTGAATAATAAGATTCCTTTTCCTTGCTGGAATCCTTATATGGACAGTTGTTCCAATAC
>NZ_JBFTSN010000689.1:0-1974 GCF_056400045.1 Paenibacillus sp. 01L418 | reverse complement strand
GGTATATGCCACATAATAATTGTTCATTTTCAAAATAACAGGTGTACTTTTTTTGGGTGCAGCATAACTGACAGCTGTTATGGAGAACATCATTACACCCGCAATGGTCAATTTTATTAATTTTCTCATCATTTAACAAACACTCCTTTTTTAGCATTTATGGATAAAACGTAATTCTCTATCCATTTGTTGCGCTAAAGCCCGAATTAGGTAATGCTTTTCAAATTTTGAAATGATATATTGAAATCATTAGCTAGGAAAGGATGATTGCCGATGTTATGCATCTTTTTCGAATACTTCAATATTACTAATGTCAATAATCTACCTATAAATCAAAAGGATGGTCCTATTTGAAAATTAACAATAGCAAAAATATTCCTGTCCGTTTTTTCATAAACGACAAAATTAAGCTTGAAAAAAATGCTTTAGCAGAACTTGATCAACTCCTCACCGTCAATGAATCTGTAGAAACCCTGAAACAGCACACTAGCGGTTATTTTACGAACGAAAATGCAAAAATTGAAGAGGTAGCGATCACTCCCGATTTCCACAAAGGCAGTGGCATTCCGATTGGTACAACCATCTTCACCAAAGGATTTGTCATCCCTCAAGCTGTAGGCAATGACATTAATTGTGGCATGCGGTTATACACGACATCGCTGAAGGAAAATGATATCCGGTCAAATCTTAAACAAATCGAATCCGATATTCGTCATATTTTCTTTGAAGGCGGACGTCATATACCAATGACAAGGGTGCAGCGTGAAGCTATTTTCAAAGAAGGATTAATGGGTATTCTCGAGACACAGAAATCGATTAAGTGCAATGGTTTGTGGGAATTTTATGATGCTAAGCAGCAAGAGGACGACCTTTTAAAGGTAAATCGATTTGGTTCATTTATTACGGATAAAGTAGTTGGACTGGATAGTTATTTAGGCAGCGATGATTTGTCCTATGATAGTCAGATTGGATCGATCGGCGGCGGCAATCATTTTGTAGAAATTCAGAAAGTAGTGAATATACGCAATCATGCTTTGGCAAAGGAATGGAATATCAAAGCTGGCCAAATCGTCGTTATGATTCATACAGGCTCTGTATCTATCGGGCATCACGCAGGCAGGTCTGAACATCAAAGAAATGCTTAAAGAAATTTACCCCGCCTCTCTTAAGCATCCAAGCAATGGGATCTATGTCCTGCCTCATTCCGAACAATATGAATATCAATGGAATCGTTATTGGAACCTCCTTCATAACGCAGCAAACTTCGCTTTTGCGAATCGCTTATTTCTGGGGCTTATGCTTCAAAAGTCTTTGTCCAAAAGCTTAAAAGATTTTGAGTATAAATTGCTCTACGATGCCCCTCACAACTTTGTATGGGAAGAAACGATTGATGGCAGCGAAGGTTTTATCCATCGCAAAGGCTCTTGCACAGCAAAGTCAGCTGAACAAATGGCCAACACCCCTTTTCAATTTACGGGTGAGCCGGTCTTTATACCTGGATCCATGGGAGCGAAAAGCTACATTCTTGCAGGACTAGGCAATCGTGAGAGCTTATTCAGCGCTAGTCATGGTGCTGGTCGAAGCCTTTCAAGAGGAGATTCAGTAAAAGTAGATGATGCTTTGTTTCGCGAATTTATTTCCAAGTTTAATATTGTTACACCTATTGATCCGAACCGTAACGATATTAAATCCAGACAGGATATACTCAAGAAATGGGAAGAAGAATTGAAGAAAGAGGCTCCTTACGCTTACAAGGATATCAATGCCATCATCGAATCACATGAAGAACACGGCATGGCACAAATTGTTGCAGAAGTTGAACCTATTTTAACGATAAAAGGGTAAAGCTTTTTATACTGAAGGTTTAGTGGTTTAAACTAAAATATTTCATTTTTAATAATTAAAACAGCAAAAAAGCCACGTCCTTGTGACGTGGCTAACAGATGACATTCTATATTTTAGACAGCTTTATTT
>NZ_JBFTSN010000688.1:0-1992 GCF_056400045.1 Paenibacillus sp. 01L418 | reverse complement strand
TAGCGTGAGTCTGCACTATGAGGGAATGAACAAAGCTGAGCAGTAAAATGGAATATGAAAGCGCTATATATTTAAATGTTTTCGTATGTGTAAACAAGAAAAGGGAGCTGAAAAAATCATGGTTATGGATGAAGAGTACAAAAAATTAGTTTCTTTGATGGAACAACGAGTTGAGGTCAATAAGCATAAAGGGCTTGATATTGTCATTAAAAAAATTCCGGATTCCGATGTAGAAGGGGATCTGGACCCAAGGGTGATGAATGTTACTTTGGATATGCTGAAGGCGATGGCTTCCGGACCCCAGATGGATTTTGGTTCACTCGCTGCGGATAACATCGGTCAACTCAGAGCTATGATGGGATGGCCAAACGTAGATGTTACCGTTACCGAAATTGAAACCGAACATAAAACGATTGATGGCAAACACGGTCCGATTCCGATCCGTATCTATTCGCCGCAAAAGAGCGGGCCTATGCCTGCAATTGTGTTTTTCCATGGTGGAGGGTTTATTGGAGGTTCTGTAGATAGTGTTGAAAACCCGTGCAAGTGTTTGGCAGAAAAAGCAGGGGCTGTTGTGGTGAACGTTGACTACCGCTTAGCGCCGGAGAATCCTTATCCTGCCGGACTTACCGATTGTTTTGATGCGGTCAAATGGGTATATGAGCATGCAGCTGAAATCAATGTCAACCCGGAACAAATTGGAGTGGCAGGCGACAGTGCAGGCGGGAATTTGTCAGCCGTGTGCTCTCTAATGGATAGGGATTTAGGAACCGGTATGATTAAATATCAGGCGTTGCTCTACCCTACGGTTAGCATGAGCGGCGTTGCTACCGATGATTTTGAATGGAATTTGGAAGAGTATACCGTTAACCACAACCACGAACTTATTCAGGGAATCATACGAGCATTAGGCAGTTCTACGGGGCTTGAGAACATTTATTTGGATGGAAATACTAAAGTAACCGATCCTTATGTATCACCGTTGTTAGCAGACGATTTGTGCGGTTTGCCAGCAACCCTTATTATTGAAGCGGAATATGATTATCTGAGATTGGAAGGCGAGGCTTATGCCAGAAAATTAATCAGATCAGGTGTCAAGACGAAGATGATCAGATACAACGGTGTAGACCATGCTTTTATGGACAAAATAGGGCTATATCCGCAAGCGGAAGATTGTATGAACGAAATCGCAAAAGGATTAAAAGAATTGTTTGCTTAACAAATGATGCCCGTAACCTTATGTAGAGGCTGTTTCAAAAGTAGAACTAATTACTTTTGTAGCAGCTTTTTTTGTTTTGTGAACAGATGTTTATGCACTATAGATGACTCTTTCGAGTCATTTGGTTAAAAGTATACGTTGTTAGAATAAGAGAAGTACTTTTAGGAGAGTAGGTGAACCATTGCGAAAAATAATTATAGCAGCGGGGTTATTGTGTTTCATTCTAGTTTGCTTAGCAGCTTGCTCTGCTTCGGCTCCAGTGACAAACGACCCTGCAGCCATTGAGGTGGACTTGAGGACAGATCCTGACAAGCCAGTATCAGGCTCGCCGATAGAACTTATGGCAGATTTCACGGGAGCTGAGCTTACCGAATCCTCAGGGATGACATTTGAAGTCCGCGTGAAAGAGGAGCCTGTGTTTTTTGAGGCAAAAAAGGAAGGACAAAATGTATTTAGCGGCACGTACACATTTCCAGAGCCGGGTACATACGAGGTCTACATGCATCTGTATACCGACGATATCCATGTGACGAAAAAGAAGCAGGTAGAGGTGCAATGAGAGCAGCTGTACAGAAATTAATGTTTGGTTTAATTGTGGCAATGCTGCCTATTTTGATTGGGGCAAGCAGTGTAAAGGCTGAAGCAACGGTGAAATCGTTGCAGATGTTGATTAATGAGGCCCAGGCAGGCGATACTCTGCTTCTTTCTTCAGGAACATATGAAGGGCCCATAATTATTGATAAACCGTTACAACTGGCAGCAGAGTCTGGCGC
>NZ_JBFTSN010000687.1:0-2007 GCF_056400045.1 Paenibacillus sp. 01L418 | reverse complement strand
CAACGAAGGAGGATCACTATGAGAAATTTTTCAATTCATTGTATCTTGATGCGAAATACGATCTTATATTTGCCGTAGAAGCTGCCAATGAGAGTGAAGCAAGACTTAGAGCTGAAGAGGAATTAAGAAACGACGGGCTACTGGATAAAGTTGATCAAAACTTTGAAATTAACTAAGGAGAGGCTATGTAAAGACCAATTACTAATCAAGATCTCGATGATTATACCGTATCAAAATGTGTGATAAGAAAATGAAACGTACCAAAAATCAAATATACAGTTTTTGAAACGCTTTATAGTGTCTTTTTTTAGTGTATCAAAAAGCATGCTTTTTGAGACTTTGTCCGTTTGGACGGTAATTTCGATGGTCACTTCCGTTTCATTAACTCTACGAAAACCTAAGACTGGAAATATCAAAAGTAAGCTTGAATCTGTAATAATAAGTTAATAGTTTAAGATGCCATGAAACAGCAAAAATAATCAACAAAACGAAACAATAAACAATTTTGTATTTTAAAATAGTTAAACTAAAAAGGGATTTATAACCATCATTGAATCTATTATTTAGAAAAAAACTAGTTGACATGCAAATTGTTTATTACTATATTGGTTTAGAAGGAAAATAATGTATTGTAGGAAGAGCATGAAGAAATGGAGCCTTATTTTACCTGTTGTATTTTTAATGTTTGCTTCTGTTGCCCAAGCCACCGAAAGACCAGAAAAAATTGAAAAAAATGAGAGGAAAATTGTACTTAATGGGGCACTGACAATTACAAAGTATGACGATGGTCGGATTGCACCAGTCTCAACTTTTTTGAATCTATCAGAAATACAAGTCAATCAGGTATTAAGTGAGATGAAACTATCAAACGAACAAATCGAGCATTATTCTCCAGAACTAAAAAAGAGAATTATTAGCCGAGGTGGAGTAGCTGTCGAAATACAAAGCAGTCTAAAGCATTATTACAACAGTGTTGACGGCACTAGATATTTAATTACCGATGAAAATAGAGATGAAGTTAATGCGATTAAAGAGAAAGATAGCCTGACTTTAATGAAGCAAAGTAATGGTGGAATTAGTACGAAAGCTGTAATCCCTATAGATACAGAAAAGGATGGAAAATGGAGCGCATCAACTAGTATGATTTATCAGGGGTTAAGCTCTACAGGACAAGAATTTAAATATGATTTATATACTGAGTATAATTGGGATGGACAACCTAATTATTATTTTAGTGACTCAGTAGTACAATATTGGGATAATGCTACTGGTATCTCAAGTGCATCATCTTACGGGGCTAATAATTGGTTGCCCCAGGTTAATAATACAATTCAGCAGGAAGCTATGACAATTGTAAGGAAATTCGGTCAATCTCAAGGAACCTTCGATCTTAAACATTCTCATCATAATTACGGAGTAATAGTCGATGATCTTAGAGTTCCGAGAACTCTACGAGGCACAAATAAGCAGATACTTGCCAGTTATGCTCACCCATATATTCCTGGTTTTGTAAGCGCTGTAATGGGTATCGCAGGTATGTCATGGCCCGGTTTAATAGGAGACGACTGGTACTTGGATGGTACTTTTACTGTTCAAAACACCTAAATTAATTAGTATCATTTTTAAATTTATCGAGAACTTCAATCTTTATGTAAAGATTGAAGTTCTTTTCCATTTGATACATACTATAGATATTGGTTGAGCGACATTTAGATATATATATATTATCTTAAGTCAGCGACGAGGAGGAACAATGAAGAATAATGATAAGAAGATAATGAAAAAAAGTATATTTATAATATTAGCTGTCATAGTAGTTGCGATTTTATTTATGCTTTCTAATGGTTATGCGTTTACAGAGTCAAGTGCACTTGCATTGTCTAACAAACATAAAAAGAGTCAAATTGTTTATTCAAAAGAGTTTGGCGACATTAATTTGTTAGTTGAGAAAGAACTTAATAAGAAGTATCTCATAGAATTAAAGAAAAAATGGTTTTTATATAAAGT
>NZ_JBFTSN010000686.1:0-2009 GCF_056400045.1 Paenibacillus sp. 01L418 | reverse complement strand
TTGTAGATTTTTACGTCTTCCGTTTGCCCAAGGCGATGCACCCGTCCAATGCGTTGTTCGACTCTCATTGGATTCCAAGGCAGATCGAAATTAATCATGTGGTGGCAAAATTGCAGGTTTATCCCTTCGCCGCCAGCTTCCGTTGCGATGAGGATTTGCGCGCGCCCGCGGAATAAATCCATCATCCAATCCTTTTTCCCGCGGTTCATACCGCCGCGATAAGGGACGGCAATCATATTTTGAGCACGGAAAAACTGCAGCAAATATTCCTGAGTAGCTCTGTATTCAGTGAAAATGATAACCTTGTCATCCATTTCTTTGACAAGCTCCATCGCTTTTTCTGCTTTGGTATTGGCTTTGATATTACGAATTTTCTCTACGAGCTCCCATATTTTTGGACGCATAGGGGAGTCCTCGGACGTTTTCTTAAATAGATTAACAAGCGTTAGAAAAACCGCATCGCGGCTGCTGCATACTTCACGCTGAAGCGTAACGAGTGAAAGCATGCTCGATAAATCGCCGCCGCTTTCTTCATACCGTTCCTTGACGAAGCCCGTCACCGCGTCGTACAGCGCTTTCTCTTCTTCTGAGAGAGTAAGCGGTATATTTTTGACAAAACGTTTCGTGAAATGAATGCCGCCGTCCCCGCGCCGATTCCGAATCATGACGCCAGAGAGTGCTTCCTGCAGCTGATCTTCATTTTTCGGAAGCCGCTTGTCGACAACAAAGTTTGCTGCAAATTCACTTTGACCGCCGAGCTGACCAGGCTTGAGCAGCGTAATGAGATTGAACAGCTCATCCATATCGTTTTGGATAGGGGTAGCCGTAAGGAGCAAGCAATATTTTTTTCGTAAAAGATTAGCAAACTGATAGTTCGTCGTTTTCTTGTTTTTCAGCTTATGTGCTTCATCGATGATGATGATGTCATAATCTGTTCCAAGCACAATCTCGCGATGCGGATCACGCTTTGCGGTATCGATAGAAGCGACAACTACATCATATCCCCATGTATGCTCTTTCTTCTGGGCTACGGCAGAGATGCCGAATTTCTGATTAAGCTCACGCACCCATTGAAGCACAAGGGAAGCGGGGACAAGAATGAGAATACGCTTAGCTAAACCGCGCACAATATATTCTTTGAGCACGAGTCCTGCTTCAATCGTTTTGCCAAGGCCAACCTCATCGGCCAAAATCGCACGGCCGCCCATCTCATGCACCACTTTGCGCGCTGTGCTGATTTGATGTGCCATAGGCTCGAAGGCTGGAAGAGATCGCAAGCATAACAATTCTTCGAAGCTTTCAATTCGTTTCGCTTGCTCGGCCTCCATAGCGAGCTGATATAACGTCCAATCATCCCATGGGCCGCCTTTTGTTAAACGGTTTTGCAGTTCTTCAAACCAAGAGCGGTCATGCTGCAGCTCAACTAAAGGATGAAGCTTGCGAGAAGTAAAGGCGGCAGTGCCTGCTTCACCTGAGGCAGCCTGYGGCGTCGTCTGAAATGTCATCTAGTACAGCTCCTTCCGCAGTAAAAGGGATAAGTTGTTATTAGTATTGCCTTTTCATCTAATATTAATAAGATGCTGCTTAAAAAAGAGGATGGACTAGCAATATAACGAGAGTGGGCATGTAAGCGGACAGGTTTGCTAAATTTCGCCACAAACGAGCATGTGAATCAATATGTAGTATAGTATAATGGTTTTATGACACAATATATTGTGCTAAAAGCATATCTGATCTTACCTATGCCTTCAGCACGTTAGTATGAGGGAGGAAGCAGCTGCGATGGAGATGTCTGGTGGAAATCGGCTTGAGGGCCTTAGTGAAAAAATCTTTTTGGATCGATATGCGTGGAAAAATGCAGATACGAGTAAAACGGCGATCGGCGATATCGTGCTTGTTCTAACGAAGGATGATCCGAAATTCCCTGTCAAGGAAGTCGGAGAAGTTATCGGCCGTGATGGCAGCAAGGTTACCGTAAAGCTTAGAAACGGCGAGCATGTGGAGTCTAC
>NZ_JBFTSN010000685.1:0-2010 GCF_056400045.1 Paenibacillus sp. 01L418 | reverse complement strand
TCGTTGCCCTTGAAAGCACCTGCTGGTGACAATTGGATAAATCGTTCTAGGCTGGCTATTAACCAATCCTTTTGAGCCTTGATGTTATCGGTGTCAAAAATCGTATTCTCTTGCAAATACCGCAGCCAAAAATAATCATCATATTGTTTTATTTCAGTCAACTTGTTTTTAATGTCCTCTAACTCTTTTTGTTCCTCCATACAGCCCTCCATGTTCTTCCGTATTCAGACTTGAACATAAAGTTAATTGAATATCTACTCGCTTTTATGACGATACTTCATATAAAAACTTTCAATACGGAGTGAAACTAAAAATGCTATACAATATTATTTTTGGCTTCATAATTCCTTGGGTTTTAGCATCGTTCATAGTTCGAAAACAACCGATCCTATTTATTGTCATTAGTCCTGTAACGGCAGTAATTTCAATGATTATAAATACAATAGGCATCTATTTTGGTTTTTGGGATTTTAAACCTATTTTCGAGAAAAATGAAACTATTTCCGCATTACCTATGGATTTGGGGCTATACGCTGTTTTAGGTTCTCTATTAATTTACAATCTTTCAAAAAGAACTTTTCGACTCCATCCAGTTATCTTTATTTTGATTTTCAGCTTACTCACCACTGTCCTTGAATACACAGCCCTTCTATTTGGATTCGTAATGTACGGAAACGGATGGAATATAGGTTGGACATTCATTTCCTACTTAATTGCGTATCTATGTGTTACAACAGCATGGATAATTGCTAAAGAGCATATTGAAGTAGTTAAGTAATAGAATATTCAAATCTGTCCGTCAATTTATTTAATTTTGAATAAAACTTAGGTCGCAATCATTTACTCTCGATAAATCTAGTCAACTGTCTAACACACCATTCCAACAAAATCATAAAATAAGGCATCTATGTGAGGAGGTGTATTCGATGAAATGTTCCACTACTAGGCTTAAAATAGGTTTGAAAAGAAATAGCCCAAAGAGATGTAAACATAATTCCTTAATTAAAGGGAGACGCAAAAGACGAATTATTAAAGTGCTTGCACGGAATGGAACACAAGGGGCTGCAGGGGCTGCAGGGCCTCCCGGGCCACAGGGTCCAACCGGTCCGCAGGGATTACCTGGTACTTCAGGAGTTGGACTTCTTACTTTTTATGATTTTTTTCAGATTCCCGATCCTATGATTACCGGTGGTCCAGCCATTACAACAATCGTACTTCCAGTGTCACCTGCTATGATTGGTCCGGAAGTTCAAGTCAGTAACCAGTCAATAACTTTAAGTAATGTTAATATAAATAGTCGAGTGGCATTAAAAGCAACCATCGTATGGAGCTTTAACTTCATAAGCGAAGTTGCCCCCGAATTAGCCTTGGCAAGCCAAGTCATGAACTTCAGCTTTTTTCGAGATGCTCCATTATTAGGTGTGCGTGTTGCCTCAGTAGTAGACTCCGGAAGTGYAACCCAGATTAACTTCTCAGGAACAGGTAATACTCTGGTGCAAGGAACCATTACAACAACTTTTGCATGTACCGATACAGGATTAACTGGTCCTAATTCAATTTATTTTTTAACTGCAGCAGCTGGCCCAGCCTCCGGATTTAGTGTAATTACGGATGGTGCACCAATCCCAATTACTAATTTCGCTAATCCTGTAATCAATGAGGTCCATTTCAGCGGTGAGGTAATTGGGCCTAACATCCTCTAGCTAAATTGAGGGGAGGAACTTGTAGCCTCCTCCTTTTTCTTGTAGGTTTCATTCAAAAAAAATGTTATTCAGCCATATATAAATCCCTCCCATGTATTTGATTATTCATTGAGATACATAAAAGCAGAATATTTTTTTATAGTAAGGGCAACTTATAAACGGTAAAAAAAATTTGAACACAAGGAGAATTAGTGAGTATGAAAAAAATTTACTCGTTGCTATTTGCCTTTACAATCCTATCATCCGCACTGTGTTTCCCTGCCTTCGCGGAACAATCAAATCAAGTAGATAGGATGACAACAGATAA
>NZ_JBFTSN010000684.1:0-2010 GCF_056400045.1 Paenibacillus sp. 01L418 | reverse complement strand
CCTCAACGTTGTTTACAGGAAGTGGAATGCAACCTATGGTTCCATATTTATTGGGGGAAAAGCATCCGATAGGTAATGAGATTGCTAATATTCAGAAGTGTTTAAGGACAGTGGATATTGATGAAGTAGGAGATACGTCGCATCTGACATTTTTTGAAATGATAGGTCGATGGGAGTTTAAAGCAAATGAAAATAACTATAAGAAAAAGCAAATCGATGCCATTTGGAATTGGCATATTATCGAATTAGGAATTGATCCTGGCAGGCTGTATATCAGTGCTTTTATAGGAAGTGATGATTTGAATATACAGAGAGATACGGAAGCCATTCAAATCTGGTCAGAAAAATTTAAATCAGTTGGCATAGAACCTATCATTGAAGATGATCCCTATCAATATGGGGCATCTAGAGGTGGGAAAATTTTCTTATACGATGAAAAAGAAAATTGGTGGAGTCGAACCGGAAATCCATTGGATATGCCTGTTGGTGAACCGGGTGGGCCTGATAGTGAAATGTTCTATGATCTTGAACCAGGCGGTGATTCACTGGATCATCCTGCTTCTGTAAGCGAGAGGTTTTTAGAAATTGGGAACAACGTATTTATGTGTTACAAAAAAGAAGACACAGGATTTGTAAAAATGAAAAATCCCAATATTGATTATGGAGGCGGATTAGAAAGGGTTGCAACAGCCCTTAATGGTGACAAGGATATTTATAATACGGCTTTCTTTCTTAATCCCAAGAAAAAATTGATGGAGTTAAGTGGTAAACAATATACTGACGATTTAAAGTCGTTTAGAATCATACTTGATCATGTGAGAGCGGCTACTTTTCTAATTAATGATGGTGCGGAGCCAGCTAATAGTGATGCAGGGTATATAACAAGAAGATTATTAAGAAGGGCAATTCGTGCAGGTAAAAAAATAGGTATACAAGGAAGTTTTGTGGGTGAGTTGTCTGAAGTTTATATAGATGAAGCAACAGCTTATGAAGATTTGATCGGTAATAAAAAGAAAATTATCGAAATAGTAAATAAGGAAGAAAATCTTTTCTATAGAACTTTACAGCAAGGAGAATTTGAAATACAAAAACATCTTAAGAATAAGGGTAAAGTGACAGGTGCAGATGCCTTTTATTTTTACGAAACATATGGGTTTCCCTTGGAGTTGACGGAAGAGTTTCTAACTGAAAGTGGATATAGCATGGAGGACAAGGCGTCTTATATAGAGGCGGCAAAGAAACATGCTGAAAAGAGCAGAACTGCTTCTGCGGGTAAATTTAAAGGTGGATTAGCTGAACATTCAACAGAAACAACAGCGCTGCACACGGTATCTCATTTATTACTTGCTGGTTTAAGGGAAGTTTTAGGTGATCATGTTCATCAACAAGGAAGTAATATTACTTCAGAACGATTACGGTTTGACTTCAACCATGATGAAAAACTTACGCCAGAGCAAATAGCTGAGGTGGAAAAGTATGTGAATGAAGCGATTTCATCAAAAGCAGTTACCTATATTTCAGAGCTGCCTAAAATTGAAGCGAAAGAAAGTAATGTTGAAGGGAATTTTTGGGATAAATATCCGGATATCGTTAAGGTGTATACAATCAAAGATAATGAAGGGAAAGTTTGGAGTCGAGAAGTATGTGGAGGACCTCATGTAGAAGATACAACAAACTTAGGAAAGTTCAGTATTAAAAAAGAACAATCTTCTGCTGCTGGAGTTAGAAGGATTAAAGGAGTAATTAATAAATATTTCCAGAACGCGGAACAATAGCTGATGTTTTAGGATTGCCATTTGTAACAACGTTATGAGTTGCCGGGAATCCATGATGAATGATAAATCCGGCAATCGAAGTGGTTTGACAACGATTGGCCTTTCCGTTGGCGGTACGGTACCGGAGCACATTATTCAAAGAAAAAGCAATTCGGATTATATCCGAATTGCTTTTTTACTGCAAGAAAGGGAAACTTATAAAAAAACAGAACGAAAATCGAGCTATATGGTGTAT
>NZ_JBFTSN010000683.1:0-2020 GCF_056400045.1 Paenibacillus sp. 01L418 | reverse complement strand
GCTACGATGGATGAAGATGGTTATTTTACGATTATGGATCGAATTAAGGATGTTATTATCGCTGGCGGCTTTAATATTTATCCTCGTGAAGTGGAGGAGGTACTGTTCGAGCATCCGGCCGTAAGGGAAGCGGCAGTGATTGGTGTGAAGGATGAGTACAGAGGCGAAACGGTAAAAGCTTTTATTGTGTTTAAGGAGGGCTGGCAAGTATCAAGCAGTCAGCTTGACCGTTGGTGCAGAGAGCGGCTCGCTTCCTATAAGGTGCCACACCACTATTCCTTTAGGGAAACGCTTCCAAAAACGATGGTCGGAAAAGTGCTTCGTCGAAAACTGCAGGAGGAGGAGGCGGAGGCTGAAAAGGCGAGAAAGGCGGAGAAGAAGGGAGAGTGAGCGGTATGGATGAGGATTGGTTTGTTCAACAGGCAGATCAAGCCGGTCATCTGACAAGGCTCGCAGAACGTGCGCAAGCCACCTTTTGGGGATTGCTTGGCTGTGAAATCGTGCAGGCAAACGCAAGTAAAGCGGCCATTTGCCTGGATGCAACTGAGCGGCATCTTAATCTGCTAAACATCGTTCACGGCGGAGTGCTGATGTCTCTGATGGATAATGCGATGGGGCTTGTGGTTATGCTAGCAGCACCTGAGAAAAGCGCGGTAACAGCAAATTTGAACACACAATTTCTCGCCAGCGCCAAGGGCGGCGTGCTGCTTTGCGAAGCAGAGCTGGTTCACCGAACGGAACGTACACTGACGCTGCAAGCGCAGGTAAAGGATGACGCAGGCAAGCTGCTCGTTTGCGGGATTGGTGCGTATCGGATCATTTAGTTCACATTTTCGTAAGTTGATTGCTTGCTTCTGGTACGATATAATAATACCTAATTATGGAAAAATAGTTCGAGTGGAACAGAGCTAATAATTAAGCGTAATATACCGATAAAAGTAATATGGGAAGGAGGCGAGGACATGGTTCAGGGCTGGGTAACGACATTGGTTTTAGCATTCGGAATTTTGGTCGCCATTATTGGCGTGATCGCATATTTAAGAATGTTTCGTAAAGATCGGCTTTCATCTACGTCTCACCAGTCAGCTGATGTCTCGCCTCCAAACGTAATTAGCATAACAACCGCAAGGGATTCTGAGCATAAGAAGCCGCCCAAATCCAAAAAAGCCGCGCCAAGAGATTAATAATTGTTAACTTTCATATTCTGAACCTAAATGTTATAATAGTAAGAAAAATGCGAACATTGTGACTCATTGGCCATGGAGTTGCCTGCACCGAGTGGGGGTTCTTGCGGTGTAATCGCCGCATGCGGTCTCGTATAATGCTGTTTAGGACGACCATCCAACGTAAAGGGGAGGAGATTTCATGGCGAAGCATAGCCAGAATGAAGTCAAGGAAAGCCTGAAAGAACTCACGAGAATTTTTCAACCCAAGGACCCGCGTAAATTTGTTAAAGAGTATATTCGCAAGTACCGGATTACCGGGGGCTACGAAGATGAATTAACGACATTGGTGGAAAATGAATTGTGCAGAATCAACTCCTCGGTCAGCTAGACTCATCATGAAGGATACGGCTTTGTAAACTGTCTATAGGCAGGATGCAAAGTCTTTTTGTTTTTTTTTTTACAGGACATACAAACTTAGGATGCTAGGTTTTTCTAAAAGCGGATTTCCCACCAATCCTACTAACCTCAGATTATTTTTGGTCACTCGATAGTGCAACGAATATTTCCCCCCTCAAATCATAATTTCGCCATATCTGATGGGCATGTGTCTCCCTTTTCTCGAATAAGTTATACATAGACAAATCTACTCGTTGTCATAGGCGGGATATGTTTGCGAAGTGGATTTTACTAACGTAAAACCTAGGTCTATGCTTTCGAAGTGGATTTTACTATCGTAAAACCTAGGCTTATGCTTTCGAAGTGGATTTTACTATCGTAACACCTGAGCCTATGCTTTCGAAGTGGATTTTACTTACGTAAAACCTTAAGGAGGTACGTACACACATGGCAGTGGA
>NZ_JBFTSN010000682.1:0-2045 GCF_056400045.1 Paenibacillus sp. 01L418 | reverse complement strand
GAGCAGGCCATTGTCAAAAATGGTTATTCGATTATCCCGCTGAGTCCAAGTTTGGATACGTATAAATATATCTATGTGAATAGTGGTATGAAGATATTGAAGTCTTATGGCGTAACCATCTTTGTAACTGTAATTGGTACGGTAAGCGCATTGCTGATTACAAGTATGATTGCATTCTCGATATCCRTAAAAAAGCTAAGATATCGCAATATTATCGCATTCATTAGCAACTTTACGATTATTTTCTCGGCCGGCTTGATTCCGTGGTATATGGTTAGCGTGAATTATTACGGTTTGAAAAATAGTATTTTAGCATTAATCCTTCCTTCTATTTTTAGCGTATGGAATATGTTTTTGCTGCGAACGTATTTTTCTAGCATTTCACCGTCTTTATACGAAGCAGCGGAGATGGATGGAGCTAATTATTTTACCATTTATTTAAAAGTAGCTCTTCCTTTAAGCAAGACTGCTCTGCTCACAGTGGGATTAATGTATGCGCTGAATTATTGGAATGATTGGTGGAATGCACTCATCTTCATCAACGATAAGGATCTATTTCCGCTGCAATACTATCTCTACAACATTCTATCGAATGTAAATGCGATCAGCTCCGGCCGTATTCCCTCTGGGGCTTCCGGTAACATAACGCTGCCAGCAGAAACCGTAAAGATGGCAATTACCGTAATTACAATTGGTCCTATTATTTTCCTATTTCCTTTTATTCAAAAGTATTTCGTTCATGGCATTATGGCGGGCGCAGTAAAGGAATAAGCGATACATGGTTTGTAGCCTATCTAGGCCTAACATACATTAACCATTAAATAGGGAGGGTTATCAATGAAATCCAGTAAAATGCTTATCTTTTTGGTTTTAATGCTAGTTTCTACTTCAATTCTTGCAGCGTGTAGCAACAAGGAAGAGGTTGGAGGAAAGGGGAAGCTCGAAACACTCACCATCTTGTACCCSGGGGACGAAAGTGATCGTATGACTGAATTTCTTGGAAATGAATTTTCAGAGAAAATGGCAGCCGATCTCGGATTAAAGTTGAAAGTTATTTTTGTGCCATGGGCTCAGTACTGGGAGCAAAAAGATATTATGCTCGCTGCAAATGAACCGATTGATCTTTATTGGGATGGTCTTCCCGACCTTTCTACCATTGTGAATAAGAAGCAAAGCATGCCGTTGGATGATCTAATTAAGCAGTATGGCCAGGATATGCTCAAAGTGCTGCCGATGGAACAGTTTCAGGGTGCGGTAATTGACGGCAAAATTCATGGGATTCCATCGGCGTATGCTCCGTCATCAGCCATGTATCAACTGGTAGCTGTACGTCAGGATATACTAGAGGCTGTTGGGATGAACGAAATAAAAACAGCTGAAGATTTAAAAGAGTTTGCTACCAAAGCGAAAAAACAGTTTCCGGAAATGAAAGGGCCAGCTGATATTGTCTTTAAACCTCTCACCAGATATTTTACAGAAGAGCAGTATAACTTTATTGCAGTAGAAGACTTAATCGTATTTGGCGAAGACAGTAAAAAAGCACATAGCTATTATGAATCAGAAGCTTTCCAAAAAKTAGCGAAATTTAACCGCAGTATGTATGATGCAGGGCTTTATTCAGAGGATCTGACTATCAAATACAATGAACGGGATTCTCGCATGCAGACAGGTCTATACTTATGGGTTGAAGGCTCGTTAGGCAAAGAAATGGAAATTATAGATGCAATAAAAGCAAATGCACCTGATGCTAGAGTGAAGACTTATCTTTTGGCACCTGAGAAACCTCGTTATATTACTGCAACAGGAGGAGAAGTTCTTGGCGTTCCGGTAACGGCTCCTAATCCAGAGGGTGCGATAAAATTTGTGAATTGGATTTATAAATCCAAAGAAAATTATCAATTAGCGCTCTATGGCGTTGAAGGCAAAGATTACGAGATTGTAGATGGAAGAATCAAAAAGCTGACTGCTAATGAGTTTTTCTATGAATGGATGTTTAGAAACCAGAATTATCAATTATTTGGACCAGACGTAGCACAAGAATCTAT
>NZ_JBFTSN010000681.1:0-2083 GCF_056400045.1 Paenibacillus sp. 01L418 | reverse complement strand
GGAGTATGCTTGGTTCGCAAACAGAATGTATTCCTTCTCTGGAAGCTGTCCCCAGCTGTCATGTCCGCCCACGCCAGTTTGCTTATGGTTGACGCGTACAACCGTTTTGTTGCTTGGTGGCAGCAGATGAATATGATCATGCGCCTCCAGCTCAAATGGCGTATAAGGCAGTACATTTAATTCAAAATGTGGCGCACCCTTCAGCACGATACCCTCACCCTTTGCATTCGTAACCGCAGCATGGCGAACGTCCATCTTATTGCCGCATTCCTGTGGCCTGATATACGATACGAGCTGATCCTGAACGCTGCCAGCGTAAAGCCCAAGCTTGCCTCCCGTTTGGCGATCCCAATACGTCTCGTCTGGGCCTTTGCCATACCAGCTTACTTGATCAAATGATGCTGGCATCTGGAAGAGCATGCCGATTTCCGGAATTTCCGGTAAATCCGCCCCAGGCTGCAGCTTCTCGTATACATTGATCTCACCATCTGCATTTACTTTGTAAATTAACGACAACATGGATTCCGTTGTAGTAGGCAAGCTATACTGCACATTAATTGTTACACTGCTTGCCTCAAGCTCCCAAGTCATCGCTTGCAGAACGCGCTCTGTCCCCGCTTCACGCCATGTTGCACAGCGCATATGCTGCTGATTGCCGCGATCATTATCCGTGTAGGCACGCCAGAAGTTCGGAGTCAATCCTTGCAATAACCGCTCTGAGCCATTCCACACATAGGAAGTAAGGCTGCCATTTGCTAGATCAAATTGCGCAGTGAAGCTTTCACCGCTTACGAGAAGCGCCGTTGCCGACTGTTCAACACGAACAGCAGGCTTAGCTGGTACAAGACCAATAATCGGCTCAATAGGCGCAGGCAGCACAAATTGCTCAAACGCGATTTCATGACCCGCTTCTGCCCACAGAGTTTGCTCCTTCAGCAGGAGCTGTACCGTTAATACAGCCTCTTCCGAAATGGAAGAAAGCTTAGGCAGCGTATAAGGAATCGTTAACGTTTCCTCACTCTCTGGTTGTGCGGCCGCTTCTACCGTGCCTGCTTCCACAGAAACACCGTTAATCGCTATTTGCCAAGCAAGAGTAAAGCTATTTAAAGCGCTGAATAGATGACGATTGGTCACCTTAATAGTGCCATTTTTCAAATCAATCGCTTCAAACTTAGCATTTTGGTATACCTTCTTCACCTCTTGAAGCTTAGGCGACACTGTACGATCTGCGAAAATAAGGCCGTTGCCGCAGAAATTGCCATCATGCGGCGATTCGCCAAAGTCGCCTCCATACATCATTTTCACTGTGCCGCTCTCGTCTGTTACTCGAATGGCTTGATCGATCCAATCCCATATAAATCCGCCCTGCAACACAGGATACTTCTCAAAAACCTCCCAATACACATGCAAGCCCCCGCAGGAATTGCCCATCGCATGACTGTATTCGCATAAAATATAAGGTTTTTTCGGATTACTTCTCGCATACTGTTCAACGCCCTGAGGGCTCGTGTACATATGGCTTTCGATATCAGAAGCAGCATCCGATTCGCGGTAGTGAAACGCTCCCTCATAATGAACGACGCGCGATGGATCAGCTTCACGTGAAAAATCATGCATTTTTATGAAATTGTCTCCGCCAAATGCTTCATTTCCAAGCGACCAGATGACGATAGACGCATGGTTTTTGTCTCTTTGCAGCATCGAATTGCAGCGATCGAGCACAGCCCCTGTCCATTCCGGTCTGCTTCCTGGCACCGCCCTACCAAGCTCCTTCTGTCCATAAGTCCAAGAACCATGCGTTTCCAGATTCGTCTCATCAATGACATACAGCCCATATTCATCACAAAGTTTGTACCAGAGCGAGTTGTTCGGATAATGTGAAGTGCGGACGGCATTGATATTATATTGCTTCATCAGTTCAATATCTTTGCGCATATCCGCTTCATTAATTGCGCGGCCTGAATCGCATGAGAATTCGTGACGATTTACCCCTTTGAACATGATCCGGCGTCCATTGATTTGCATTAGGCCATCTTTAATCTCAAACTTGCGGAAACCGACCTTGCAGCTTATCGCTTCAAGC
>NZ_JBFTSN010000680.1:0-2092 GCF_056400045.1 Paenibacillus sp. 01L418 | reverse complement strand
GATTACGTCCGCTAAAGATATTGTTAAAAGGATAAGTATCGGAATAAATAACAATCTCTTCAAGATATCCCTCCTACCGCATCAAGTCCTTTAGCTAATCGTTACTTCAATGAAGCAACAATTCCGCTCGGCACATAGTTTTAGCATTATACTTCAAACGAGATAAGGTATTAAGATGTTGCGTTAAACTACCCGTTAATGTAACGAAGCTGCCGATCCTTGCCCGCAACCTCCTCCGAATTGAGTGTTGAGCTATAGTTCCTCGTTAGCGGAATGACCTTTCTTAATCAGCGAGAGCACGTTTTATGATCGCTTTTGCTTCAGCAACCAACTTTTCATCTTTATAATCAATTGCCTGCATCATGATCAAAATGGGAATGTATATGGCTATCAATCGAGCTAATATCTTCGTTTCTTCATCGACATCCCCATATTCTTTGAAAAAGTCTGAACGCGCATCCGGAGGCAAAAAGCTATACGCGACATTCAAGTCGCAAGCAGGATGTCCGATATTGATATCTCCCCAGTCGATAATCCCTGAAATTATTCCATTCTCGTCTACCAGCATATTTTTAAAATGAAGGTCTCCATGGAGGAATACGTTTTTGGGTTTCACTTTTTCAGTTCCAAGCTGTTCCAAATAGTTCGATAATTCACGATACTCTTCTTCACTAAAATGAAGGGCAAGGTCGGAAATGAATTTATGCAACTTTTCTTTACGCATTGCAATATCARTCAAATTTCTATGGTCATGTTGAACTCCATTTTCTTGGGCAATTTGCACAGGGAATGCATGTAAGCTTTTTAAAAATTGCGCGAGCGTTGTTGCTGATACCGCWCGTTGCTTGTCAGTTAATCCRATTGGAAACTCTCCKGATAAATAGGGGTAGCCTAGGAAAGGTGCAGGATAATTATAATCCCCTTCCCCAAAAAATAGCGGTAACGAATATGCAATGGAACAATAATCTTTAAGCTTAGGTAGTATCTTTCCTTCCATCCTTAAACGATTAATTGCAACTTCTCTTCTTGGAAAGCGAAATACATATTCAACCCCGACRAGAAAAACAGTGTTATCCCAGCCGTATCCTAGTTTTTGTACGCTTTGTGAAGCTAACTGCGGAAACTGACTGCTTATTAATTTATGAGCCAATTCTTCTGATACTTCCCATTCCGCATCCCATTGATTCGTACTTCCCATATCCATYTATCGACTCCCTCACGAAAATAGAAAATAGGCTCGACTAGCCTGTTCCATTTACAACATCATATCATTAATTTGTTCTTCTGTTCGAGAACAACCTTACCGTCTGTTCCTCTATCCTGCCAGTTAGCGTAACGGCGAAGGGCTGCCACGCGGCAGCCCTTTTGGTTTTCAACTATCGTCTCCCGATAATCCAATAACAACATCAGACTCATTCCCTAGGATATCCCATGCTATTGATACTAATTAATCCTCTCTAAATATAATCCATTTATCATGCTCTTTTACCATCGCGAAACTAGGGTCAAATATTGAACCGGCCTTATCTAAAAAAATCACTACCAAGTAGTTCTACTTTAGATTCTAC
The DNA here is from genome assembly GCF_056400045.1 of Paenibacillus sp. 01L418. Classification (NCBI taxonomy): domain Bacteria; kingdom Bacillati; phylum Bacillota; class Bacilli; order Caryophanales; family Paenibacillaceae; genus Paenibacillus; species Paenibacillus sp. 01L418. Next base: position 524 of record NZ_JBFTSN010000680.1, on the reverse strand, counting down.
TCCGAATTCGTTTTGGATGGCCTTTGCTCTATTATCCGGGTCGTGACGAATCCATAGTATTTTCTCAATATTATCTCGATTTTCGTATAAACCAGTCAGAACTCCTTTCACATCAATTTTATGAAAATCTTTGATATCATTCCTATTCATTGCATCATACAGTTTAAAGATTGTTGATAGAATATCGGGCGGTATGGAACTGTCAACAATAGGTGTTCTTTCACTTCCATCCAAGAGTGCTTCAAGCATAAATGAATTCACTCTTTTTAGTTCAGATAAAAGGTTTGTATTATCCAATTGAAGATCAGCTAAATTTTCATTCAATTTATTCTTCTCCAACTCAAAGTCAGCTTTTAGTTTTAAGAAATCCTTCTCTTTAATGAATATTTCATTTTTGTATGTGCTGGCTGTTTGTTCTTTTTCCATTATTTAACTATTTTTTCCAACTAACTGCACACTCATCGAATTTATTTTTTTTTGTTGTAAGACGATTATACAAAACAGTATTAATAACAGTAATACGG
>NZ_JBFTSN010000679.1:0-2094 GCF_056400045.1 Paenibacillus sp. 01L418 | reverse complement strand
CTTCAGCTTTGCCGCAATCCTCGGAATATCATCTGCCGCAAGCGCTACTCTGCCATCCCATAACATGAGTGACAAAGAAAGCGTTACACCCTCCTGATCAATGAGATTGCCCTCTCGATCCTCAACTGTCGTTACTTCAACGCCGCCGTAGAATGCTTTAATCCCGCTATCGAAACGCTTTATCATCGCCTGACATAGTTGCTCCGCCGAATCTGCTCTCATTACCACGATGAAATCATCTCCGCCTATATGTCCGACAAAATCGTCGCCTGCTCCGAGCTGATCAAGCTCCATACGCAGAATATCTCCCAAATAGCGGATCAAATTATCTCCGAGCCCAAAACCAAAGGAATCGTTATACCATTTAAAATAGTCCAAGTCCGCATAAACGACAGCAAACGGCTCACCTTGTCCGATCCGCTGGCTCAGTTCAAGCTGAATTTCCTCGTTCCCCGGCAGCCCCGTAAGCGGATTAGCTGTTCGTGCTGCCTCTGTGCGAAGCGCCGTCATGCATTCCAAGATAGACCTGATCGTAGCTGCTCCTRCCATCTGTCCATCCTTCGTAATAAGAACGACATCGTATAGCTGTGAGAAATCCCTTGCCATTGCCAGCTGAGATACATGCTCGACAGTAAGCTGCTCATCCACAATAAGCGGTTGATTGTTCATAATCCGCTCAATCGGTCTGTTCCAATAAAGAGGCAGCCCGAATTGTCCGGCTAACATTTGATGCAGCTTCTCTTTCATTAAGATGCCTATCGGTCTGCCTTTATCGACAATGACCGCGCCTTGCGCCTTCGCATTCGTATCGAAAAAATAAGCAACCTCGGACACCCTGGCCCGGGCAGGAAATATCGGAAAAGGTGCAGCAAGCCCGCCAATTCGAACGGTTCGGCTATGGTTCCCCGGCAAATGCAGCTGCTGCACTGGCTCGCCTGCTCCGATGATCTGACCGTAGTTTTCTATTTTCGGTTTGCCTTCGGATAGAGATTCTTGGCGGTTCCTTCCGAGAGTAACGTTATATGCGCTTTGCTCCATCGCATCAAGAATCATCCGATAAACAACCGACTCCGAGGAACGGCCGGTTGCTGGAGGGTATGCCGTTGAAAGACCTATGCTTACCTCCAGATCGATGTCTGAGAAAGCCCCGTCTTCCTTTTTTGCATCAGACTTCCTTAGCCTATCAATAAGCCGCTCCATCGCTTTCTCGACCACTCGAATGATCGGTTCATCCTTCTGCTGCCGATCAAATAAATAAAAGTAATCCCATTCAAGGCGCTGACGCCAGAAAAGCCTTGCCTCCGTGCCCTCCCATAGCTGCAATGCTGATTCTGCTGCTGTGTTCCCAATGCGAAAACGGACGTAGATGACACCAATTCCGCCTTCATGCCAGCGCTCTTTTATGCTGCGGAGCATATCTCGATTGAATAAACCAACCCCGACTCCATTCATGCCAATCCCCTCAATCGACTATCGTCTATTTCAGTTCCTTTATGTATTACTTTACCAGCCAATTGTGAATGGAGATGCATAAAAGGATTAACTTGCGGTAAAATTCGACATTTTTCTTAGTTCTTTTCTCCTAAACAAAAAAACCGTCCAGCAGCTAAGCGTGGGCGGTCTTAAGTATGTTTTAAGTAGGTTATACGTTCAAATCCGGACGATTGCCCGTTACGAGATAAACGACGCTCTCACCGATGTTCGTTGCGTGATCACCGAATCTTTCGAGGTAACGTCCGACGAGAGTGAGAAGCGATGACTGTGTAATATTGCGAGGATTTTCCAYCATAAGGGAATAAAGCTCGCGCGTAATTTGTCCATACAGGGCATCAACTTGATCGTCGTCCTTCGCCATTTTGTAAGCCAGGTCTACGTTTTCTTGAATAAACGATTGAATGGACTCGTATGTCATAAGCTGAACAATTTCTGCCATACGCGGCAAATCGATTAACGGTTTTATTAGCTCCTGACCCTCTAAACGCAATACAACCTTAGCAATATCAACGGAGAGATCGCCCATACGCTCCAAATCGCTTGCGATTTTAAACGAGGACAGAATTCTTCTCAAATCCGGACAGAATTCTTCTCAAATCC
>NZ_JBFTSN010000678.1:0-2099 GCF_056400045.1 Paenibacillus sp. 01L418 | reverse complement strand
CTATAACGGCCTCATTCAGCTTCGCTCCGTCCCCCCATTGGGGCGCGCGGATAAGAAGACGGCTGCTTTCAAAACTCTCTGGAATGGATAACAGCAACGGGTTGTTATTATAATGGCTCATCCTAACGCACCTCCAAGAATGGCTTCCTTTCAGCCGAATATTATAATCGTCTGCCTTTTTCATCTAAATGAATATCTAAAGCTTTGATCGTTCTTATTAAAACTTTAATGAGTAAATATAGACAATAAATACCCATAAGCGCAACGACACCATACACAATAAACAATACTATTGGAAATATTCCTAATATAATACCTGATGACATACCGTCCATTACCTCATATCCCCCTTATGTATTTATTTTAAAGAACAGAAAAGTTCAGTTATGTATTAACTTACAGATATTAACTGTAAAATGCAATCATCCCTACGATCATTTTTACCTACGACTATGATATTGCGTCAAGGGCAAGCATTCTTCTGAGCAAAAAAAAGAGCCACAGCTAAAATTCTCTTATCGAAGTAGGTGCCTGGACATTTCTTCAATAGAGGGATTTTAGTATGACTCACTATCAGATTAATGCATATTCTGAACCTTTAGCATTTTTTAAACCCATCAATCTACTCATTCAAATACGTCGTCACCCGATTCTGGATCAGCTTGCTTACTTCTTCCGCAGATTTCTGCCCGCTCATGAAGCTATTGAACTCCTCCATGGCGATCATTAGCACCTTCATATCGCTAAATCTTCGAAAATCCGTCTACCGACTGAACGTACTTCTCCACGTCTGCCAGCGAGATGGATTCCATGCTCATGCCGCCTTCTCCCGTTTCCTGCGATACTTTGTATTCCTTCAAGTCGATATGAATGTTTGTATGCTTTTCCTCAAATTTTACCATCACTGACGTTTTAATACCACTATCGCTGATCCATCCTGCTGACGTTTAAGCGATGTTTACTTTTACTGCCGATACCGCAACCTACTTTTCACCCAAAACAACTTTTTCATATACGTTTCCGTTCAGTGAGATGTGCACTCCAGCGGATATCATGATCTCCGACCAACGTTAATTCTCATTTGGAGTACATTTCGAAGCTAGCATCGGCTAATGCTATGAAGGAGGTTTTAAAGCAATACAAAAAAAGCTCATTAGATAAAATATCTAATGAACTATCGTTTATGCAATATGGTGCCGATGAGAGGACTCGAACCTCCACGGTTTCCCTCACGATTTTGAGTCGCGCGCGTCTGCCATTCCGCCACATCGGCATTTGAGTAAAGATGGCGTGCCCTAAGAGATTCGAACTCCTGGCCTTTTGATTCGTAGTCAAACGCTCTATCCAGCTGAGCTAAGGGCACATTTTATAAAATTGTAATGGAGGCGCCACCTAGACTCGAACTAGGGGTAGAGCTTTTGCAGAGCTCTGCCTTACCACTTGGCTATGGCGCCAACTTAAATGGAGCGGAAGACGGGAATCGAACCCGCGACCCTCGCCTTGGCAAGGCGATGCTCTACCGCTGAGCCACTTCCGCAACTAAATGGCTGGGGATTCAGGGATCGAACCTGAGAATGACGGAGTCAAAGTCCGTTGCCTTACCGCTTGGCTAATCCCCAACAAAAAATGCCATACTACTTATTAAAAAATGGGGCGATCGAGGGGAATTGAACCCCCGAGTGTCGGATCCACAAACCGATGCGTTAACCACTTCGCCACGACCGCCATAAATAAAATCAGGTGCTGGACAAAAAAGAAAACCCACTTTTGTGGGTCGTCTGCTAATGCATGCATTAGCAAGTTGCGCCCTGAAAACTGGATACGAAAGATTAGGCTTGCTGAAGCCTTTTATGCTGCTGTCTACCGGATGTATGGGTCACAGTAAACGTGTTTAGGATAAGCCCTCGACCGATTAGTATTCGTCAGCTACACACATTGCTGTGCTTCCACCCCGAACCTATCAACCTCGTCGTCTTCAAGGGGTCTTACATACTGGGAAATCTCATCTTGAGGGGGGCTTCACGCTTAGATGCTTTCAGCGCTTATCCCGTCCGTACTTGGCTACCCAGCGGTGCTCCTGGCGGAACAACTGGTACACC
>NZ_JBFTSN010000677.1:0-2103 GCF_056400045.1 Paenibacillus sp. 01L418 | reverse complement strand
GGTCTCGACCGCAAGTCTGCTATCGTTGCACTTGGTGGCGGTGTTGTTGGAGATCTTGCTGGATTTGTTGCTGCTTCATACATGAGAGGCATCAAATTCGTACAGGTTCCAACGACAATATTGGCGCATGACAGCAGTGTGGGCGGCAAAGTTGCCGTCAATCATCCGCTTGCCAAAAATATTATCGGTGCTTTTCATCAGCCTGAGCTTGTCCTGTATGATCTGAACACGCTGCAAACCCTTCCCCCAAGAGAAGTAAGCGCTGGTTTGTCGGAAGTGATCAAGCACGGACTAATTTGGGATGAATCCTTTGTCGCATGGTGTGAAGAGAATGCGGAGAAACTGCGCGCTCTTGATGCGGAAGCACTTGGTTATGCTTTGTATAAAGGCTGCAGCGTGAAGGCGGCCGTCGTATCGAAGGATGAGCGTGAAAACGATTTGAGAGCGATCTTGAATCTGGGTCATACGATTGGCCATGCCCTAGAAGCGGTAGCTGGATATGGGGAGCTGCTCCATGGGGAAGCCATTTCCATCGGGATGGTAGGCTCGGCTAAGCTGGGTATGCGATATGGTGCTCCAGAAGAGGTATATACCATAACGAAGCGCGTTCTTGCGAAAGCAGGACTGCCAGTGCGGCTCCCTGAGCATTTGGACGTAGATAAGATTATGGAAGCAATGATGCATGACAAGAAATTTGCTGAGGGTACGATGGTTTTTGTTGTGCCAACTGCAATAGGTTCAGTTGAAATAAAATCCGATGTCAGCATCCAATGGGTACGTGAGATCGTAGAGCAATTAAAGCAGGAGGTGCAACAATAATGAGTGTTAGAGGAATTCGTGGTGCTATTACTGTAGATGCTAATGAAGAACAGCCCATTTTGAATGCAACAATTGAAATGTTGAATGGAATCGTGGCCGATAATGAGATCGTGCCTGACGATATTTGCAGCGTGTTCGTGACGGTTACGAGCGATCTGGACGAGACATTCCCTGCTAGAGCTATTCGCCAAATGAAGGGCTGGGAGCTTGTTCCGCTTATGTGCGCGCTTGAAGTTCCGGTTAAAGGCAGTCTTGAGCGCTGTATTAGATTAATGGTTCTTATCAACACGGACAAGACGCAAGCGGAGATTCGTCACGTTTATTTAAACGGCGCGCAGGCGCTTCGTCCAGACTTATCTAAAGCATAAAGCTTTGACTTTAGCTCATAAAGAACAAATCCCTTTGTTGACGCATAGCTGTACGTTGTTGTATATTTAGTTACGTAAGTGAGAGTAGCAGAGTAGTTTTATGAGCTGAGTAGAGATGAGTCGAGATTAGTTGAGAGAAGCAGAGTTAGGCAATGAGAGATACGCGAGTTTGAGAAAAAGCTGAACGATCTTATGTGCAATGGCACACAGGATTGTAAAAGTGCTGCTTCAACGTATCTACACATGCGTCTTTTCCGCTTACACACTTCCGTCATCATCTAAACCAACGCTCCTGCTCTGGCAGGAGCTTTTTTTGTTTTTAATAATAGAATTTTCACTACTGAGGGAGGTTGTTCGGAATGTCAAATGAGCTGCAGCACGTCACCCGTCTTGCCAGTCAGTACAATTTAATTCCAATCGTTCGCTATATGATGGCGGACACTGAAACACCAATTCGACTATTCCAGCATTTTGCGAAAGAGGATCATGCTTTTCTGCTGGAGAGTGTCGAGGGTGGAGCGAAATGGGCGCGTTATTCGTTTATAGGAACGGACCCGTTCATGATGCTTTACGGTAAAAATGGTGAGATGGTGCTTGAACATCACGGCGTGAAGCATGTGCTTAATGACAAGCCGATTGAGCTTCTAAAAGCTCATTTGCGTTCCTTCCGCAGCCCGTCGCTGCCAGAGCTTCCTCCCTTTACAGGTGGAGCAATCGGATTTTTCGGCTATGACCTACTGCAATATTATGAGAAGCTTCCTGCCCACCGCATCGACGACTTGAATATGAATGACATGCAGTTTATGTTTTGTGATCAAATCATTGTGTTTGACCACTTTAAGCAGCAGCTGCAAATCGTTGGAAATGTTCATATCGCCGAAGGCTCTACGGATGCGGAAATCGCGAAGAGCTATGC
>NZ_JBFTSN010000676.1:0-2105 GCF_056400045.1 Paenibacillus sp. 01L418 | reverse complement strand
TCTCAAGCGCCGCGAGTGCATCGCCGGCGCTCTCGCCATCCGGGGCGGCTCCGCCGTCCGCCCCGGCATCACCTGCGGCGCGCGCCTGCTGCGCCGCCTGTTCAAGCGCCGCAGCAAGCTGTGCGGCGCCCTGCTCTTGCGGCTGCTCTGCTGCCAGCCGCTCAAGTGCACTCGCCAGCGCTTCACGCTGCGCTGGCGACAGTTGGTGCAGCTGCGATCGCATAGCGTCGATCGCTTGCTGCATGCCTGCGGCGTCTCGGTCCTGCAAAGCTTGACCGAGCTGCCGCAGGCTTGGCTCATTGCTCATCGTATTCGCCGCAGCTTCCAACCGCTTCGCCTTTTTTTGCGCCGCTTCAGCTGCTAATTCCAGCTTGTTAATCGCAGCCTCCAGCTGCTCTAGCGCCTCAGTTCCATCGCTGCCCAGCGAATCGAGCTTGCTGCGCAGCTCCTTCAGTGGTTTAAGCAGCTCCTGCTTCTGATCCTCTGGCAGCTCTGCTGCCTCCGCGAGATCAGTAAGCTTCTCCGTTTCTTGATCCAGCGCCACAAGCCTTTCCTTTGCCGCTGCGAGCGCTTCCGCTCGTTCGTCAAGTGAATTAGGCAGGAATAGCAGTATCGCCAAAACGATCCATACAGCAGCTGCGCTATAGATGAGCAAACGCCAGCTTCGCCAGCCTGGCCACGGCAGCGAAGAATGCAATCCGCTCACATATTTATCTGCAGCCTCTGTTGCCGCTTCTCGCTGCATGATAACGATCGGATGAGCGTGATCTTCTTCACGCATTAACCCATCAAGAGCAGTCGATATCGCATCCTCGGTTACTTGTTTATCCATCATTCTAGCTGCTTCCCTTAAGGAAGCACGCTTCCATAATCCAATGCCCGCACCAACAACGAAACCTAAACTGGCAATGATGAACACAAGCAGTCGAACATGCAAAATAGGCCACAGCCTGCTTGCACCAAGCAGCAAAAGGCCAGCAGCACTGCTTCCAAGTAAACCTATCAGCGCATAACGGCTCACTGTAAACATTGTCAACCTGCGTCTAACAGGATGGAGCAGTTCAACCAACGACTTTTTTTGCATAACTGGCCCTCCTATAAGTTTTGCAAAGCAAAACTTTACTTCGTAAGCATCATTTGCGCAGCAAAACCTTACTCTACAGCATGATTTGCTTCACAACTCTCTCTTTCGCAACCATAATTTATTTTTCAAGCATTATTTCCGTCTCAAACGAGGACGAAGTCTACGTATGCCCAGCCATAGAGCAAGGATGGAGAGAAGCGTATAGATAATAATGAACTCCTGCCACAATGCAAGCGGCGCATTATTCCCTTTCTGTCCAATCGAATTTACAGAAAAGGCTTGATTTGAGACGAGCGGATCTAAAATGCTGTACAAAGCAGCGGCAGGATTCAAGGCAATAATATGACCGATCCAGCTGTAAGCATTTGTAGTCGTTTGCGGCATTTGCTCCATCACGCCTACGAGTACAATAAATAATAATGCTGTTCCGCCAAACATAAACAACGTAACGCCATACGTTACGATGACAGAAATCATTGTTCGCTTGAATAATGTCGAGAATAATATGCCGAAGGAGCCGAGTACAAACATAATAAATAAATAAAACAAGAAAACGAGAAAGAGCTGTTCTGGCGAGATGCCACCATACAAAAAGATCATGCTGTATACAGGAATCGTACTGATCACAATCAGTACCATAAAGCTTAGTGACGATACAAGCTTGCTAAGCACAATCGTTGCTGAGCTCTGCTGCGTCGTGAGCAGCAAATTAAGGGTCTGCTTCTCGCGTTCGCCGCTAATAACACCGGAAGTGAGGCCCGGTGCCATGAAAGCAATTAAACCAAGCTGTGCCATGCTCATAAAATAAAACAAAATTTTGCTTTGCTCAGGATTATARGACTGTCCTCGTCCAGAAGTTACTTCAGTTAAATAAATAGCGCTTAAAGCCATTAAGCCGATTGCAAATAAGTAAAAGAACAGCGTCCACATCGCGCGAGGCGTTCTCATTCTAAGCTTGAACTCTTTATTCAATACGGGATTGATAAGCTGGTGGCGCCAGCTCATTCGGTCTGCTCWTGCC
>NZ_JBFTSN010000675.1:0-2110 GCF_056400045.1 Paenibacillus sp. 01L418 | reverse complement strand
GTCTAAGGTTGCGCATTTGATGATGTTCTACGGATTTCAAAATATCTTGTTTGATGACACCGACCACACCGATTCCACTATGCTTGGAGTCTGGCACACCCAGCACCATATAACGGCTGCCATTTTTGGCTGTGAAAGAAGGGGATTCAAACTTGGCCCCTTTGCTAACTTGTGATTTTGCTTCAGAAACATAAGATTTGACTTTCTGATCTTCTGTTTGTGGGAGGGCTCCTCGATCAACGCTGCGATTGCCCGAAATCCAGCTAATATAAGCCATGTGCGCATGCTCATGCATCATATGCTTGATTTGTTGATCAGCTTCGTTTTTTGATCCCATACTGGAGCTCATCAGCTTCTGAAAATCTTTGGAGCACTCCGTGGAGCAAAGCATCGCTGTCGCTTTCATATCGGATTGCAACGCAGCAATTTTGAGCGTATGCTCGCGTTTTGCAGAAAAACTAGACGTTTGCGGCGGTTTTTTGACGTCTTTAGGGGCAAATATCGGCGTCATTGGTATAAGCAGAGCAGCTAAGGCTAAAATTGTAAGGCCACCAATCCATTTTCTATGCATGCCTGAAACCCTCCATTGATCGTTCTAAATTAGAGCTAAGTCTAATCTATAGGTTCGGATTCCAAGGCTTAAAATATGCGAACGAAAGCGTGAATCGCCAGTACCACTTAAATGTAATTTGTGGTACGATAGTGATGATTGTAGTTTTTACGTGTGTTTGGATTATGAAAGGGGAACTACCTATATGCCAACTGCCAACGTCAAAGCACTAACGGAATCAACTCGCACAAAGCTAAAGGATGCGTTAAGCCAACTGGAACCGTTTCTGAATAACAATTCCTTGCCCCAATTAACCGGCGAAGATGATGGAGAAGAAGCACATACTTTTTACAAAGGCCTTTTATCCGATTTGAGACATTTATTGGTCTTTTCTGAAGTCTCGGTTGAAAAGCTGGGAGTATTGCTCAGACGGCCCAATTTTGATACAGATTATGCGGAACGCGTGCTGTATGAGGTTTACCATCAATGCGTAAGCGCGTTTTTCTATCCGAAGAACGAATGTTATTCTGAAGATGGCCGTTATGCTTATACTGGCCAAGATGCGATTCGTTTCCGCTTTAAACCGAATCGTGATTCTCGTGGTATCGTACTTAGTGTTTCCAAGGTTTTTGAAGAACTGCGTGATGAATTAGCGTATTACGAAAATGATTACATGACTCAGCGTCGTATGCAAGGACAAAAATAAGGCAGAATGAATCACCTCCGGTCAGGGAAACTTGATAGTGGAGGTGATTTTTTTATGCCAAAAGGCGTGTCTTGTAGTGTCGCTAACTGCAACTTCTGGAAAGAAGGCAATAATTGTGGAGCTAGTGAAATCAACATCGAAATCGATCAACATGCAGGCGCCAATTTTAAAGAAGAATTTGCTGCGGATGACCTCGGACTATTTCATCAAGATCAAGCTGAACAATCAAAGTCAACATGCTGCCTTACCTTTAAACCAAAGGAGTGAAGGTCGATGGGTAAATATGAAGACGATTATAAACAATTGTTGGATGATCGAGATCGATCGGAACGAACAAGCCATCCAGTTGTGGGGACGGATCGCTTGATTGATGTAAATGAAGAAATGGCTGCTGATTTTGCAATCACCAATCCAGCGGTTCATACAGAGCGCAGAGAAGACCGTTATGTGGAGAGAGAAGAGCGGGCAGATGCCGAGTCCGGAGGTAATGCTCTTGGATGGGTATCACTTGTGTTTGCAATTGCGTCTTGGTTTCTATGGCCTGTACTCATTGGTGCAACATCAGTCGTACTTGGCTTTATAGCATACCGACAAGGCGCACGCGGACTAGGCGGTTGGTCTATGGCGATCGGAGCAATTGCATTAATGTTAAATTTAATTATCATGCCTTTTTATTACGCGATCACCTAACCGAATAAAAAAAAGCTCCTTCCCGGTAAATCGGGATGGAGCTTTTTTTATTTTAGAGCTTGCTCACGGTGCTTTTGTACTTCCACATTCAAAGCAAGCATCTCCCGATCCAGGAGATGAATCATATCGGCAGAGCCTTTGAGCTGCTGTTGTATATGTAGCGG
>NZ_JBFTSN010000674.1:0-2115 GCF_056400045.1 Paenibacillus sp. 01L418 | reverse complement strand
GCGCGGATGCGGTTGGCGCAGATGCTGTTATTTTGGGCAAAGGCTGCGTGGACCTCTACAATCCGAAAACCGTAAGATCTACGATGGGTTCTTTATTCCATCTGCCTATTATAGAAGCGGATTTAAAAGAACTTCTGCCCGAAGCGAAAGAAAAAGGCATGAAGCTTATTGGGACAAGCCTACAAGCAGAGCATACCTGCTATGGCTACGACTGGACACAGTCAACATGGCTGCTGATGGGCAGCGAATCAGAAGGGCTGTCTCCTGAAGTTCGCGCACTCATGGATGAAACGGTCATTATTCCGATGGTTGGACAAGCAGAGTCGTTAAATGTAGCGATGGCAGCAACGGTTTTGCTGTACGAAAGCTTGCGTCAGCGGGCTTACAACAAATAAATATCGAGATCAAAAAAAGGCTGTTACAAGGTTATTTCCTTGTGACAGCCTCTCGTTTTTCACGCTAGCTTATTGGATAACTCCGCAAGCGATACGATTGCCAGAATTTCCAGATGGATCGGTAACATAATCATCTTCTTTTTCATGGATGATAATGGATGTGCCGCCGTCCTTTAATAAGGAATTTGGGTTGCCTTTCAAGAGCGTCACATCGCTGCTTACGATATCAGCCTTCACTTTGCCATCGGCACCTACCGTAATATTGGGGAGGTCTCCGTTATGGTAGCCTTTTGGATTGTTAAAGCCATGCTGCTTATTCACTGGATTGAAATGAGCTTCAGCTGTTTTGAAATCAGGAGTATCRCATTTGCCCACGCTGTGAAAGTGAATACCATGCTTGCCTGGAGGAAGCTTTTCCGCTTCAATGTGCAAATATACTTTGTCAGCTTTTTGGGTGAGCTGAGCGGATCCAATATGTTGGCCTTCGCTGTTAATTATAGTGACAAGTACTCCAGCAGGTTCAGCATTTGGATTTGGATGTGCTGATACAATTCCAAATGTTTGGGTCAGGAATAGCAAACAGACTAACATAGATATTTTTCTCATCRTATTCTCCCATTCATCATGTTTTTGTTTTTGACCGCATAGAAAACGGCAATATGTTTATAGTGTGCAAAACGATTACTTTTATACATAAAAATCCAGCTGGAGGAATGAGTATGAATATTAGAAGGTTCCTTGAAGAGGATATTAGTGAGGTTGTTTCCCTATTCTATGAAACGGTGCATGAAGTAAACAAACAACATTATTCAAAAGATCAGCTTAACGCTTGGGCTCCACAAGATGAGACAGACCAAAAAATCGAAGCTTGGAAGGAATCCATGGATCGAAATATTACTTTTATCGCTGAGAACAGCGGTCAAATTGTAGGATTTGCTGATATGACATATGGAGGGGAACTGGATCGAATGTATGTCCATAAGGATTATCAGAGAAGAGGCGTAGCTTCAGCCCTATTGAAAAAAATTGAAGCTGAAGCTGGTCGACTAGGGGTAAATGAGATAAAAACAGATGCGAGCATAACAGCAAAACCATTTTTTGAACGTCATGAATACCGGGAAGTCGAGTCACAAGTTGTGGAACGGAGAGGTGTGAAATTAAACAATTTTAAAATGATCAAAAAGCTGTAAAACTACTCATACGAAGAAGAATACTATGTAGCTGCTGCGTTTGTCGCAGCCTTCTGAATGCTATGAACACCCATCACKACTGCAATAAGCTCATAGCTATTAAGCACGGTTGAGAGATTGTGGAGACGGAAGGCTCCCGACTGGAGCCAAGTGCTCGTTTTTTCAAAGGAAGCAACCTCTTTCCCTGACGTATCCATGATCAAATAAACATAAGAGAAGGCAGGAGATTCAATTTGAAAAAGACCACGCTCCCCAGCGTCGTATTCATATCGTTTGCTGAAAAAAGTAAATCTGGTTCTCAGCACACCAATGATTGAATCTGCGGCGTCACGAACTTCCCATTTACTAGAGAAAAGACGGAATTTTCCACTGTAGAGGAGTCTAAGGTCGGATTCATAAACAGAAAGCATCGCACTGAACATGCTTTGTAAGTCTATAGTTCCAGCAGAGGCTCCATTTGCATCCATAATCGTTGTTTCTCCAGCATTAAAGAAGTTGCCTTTAAAATAAAGCTCCACTTGAATACCACC
>NZ_JBFTSN010000673.1:0-2124 GCF_056400045.1 Paenibacillus sp. 01L418 | reverse complement strand
GAAAATAGATGAACATGTCGACTTTATTGCGCCATCTTTCCCAGATAGCGGCATCTATATGGCATTCAAGCAGCTTGCTGCAAAAAATGGCTTTATTCAGCGGTACAAAGCAGGAAAAGAGGCTATAACAAACATCTCTTGTGAGCCATGGCATTTTCGTTATGTCGGTTATCCTCATGCCGAAATTATGGAGCAGCATGATTTTTGCTTGGAGGAGTACATCGATTTTGTCAGAAAATTTACTTATGACGGGAATTATCTCACCGTAGAAACAGACAGCATGCTCGTGCAAATTTATTATGTGCCGGCAGAGGAAGGACCTTCCACGACTGTTCCCATCCTAAATGGTGATCTATATCGAATATCAGGAAATAATAGGGATGGTTTTATCGTTACAGCTTTTACTGGAAAAGGGCAAAGATCACATGGTCTCTAAACCCAATTATAGCGGGCTCGACTGGCTTAAATTTATAGCGGCCCTATTCGTTATTGCCAATCACACCAGTCCGCTGCTCTCGTATAACGAATATTTTGACTTTCTATTCAGCGGAATCATCTCGCGATTAGCGGTGCCTATATTTTTTATGTCAACGGGCTTCTTTTTCTTCCGAAAGCTGACAGGAGATAAAGTTAAAGATCAAAAAGCGTTGTTCATGTATTTAAAGAAARTCGGAATCTTATATTTGATTGCTATCTTGTTGTACATTCCTTTGAATATGTACAAAGGTGATTTTTCTACTCAGTTTACCTTTGGTTCCTTTATAAGAGACATTGTTTTTGACGGTACGTTTTATCATCTATGGTATCTGCCTGCGCTGATCATTGGACTTGTTCTTACGTATTATTGGCATCAGAAAATGTCGCTTTCCATGCTGCTCGTTGTTGGTTTGTTTCTCTATATAGTAGGACTCTTCGGAGATAGTTATTATGGAATTACGGAAAACATAGCTGTTCTAAAACATGTCTATGAATGGCTGTTTCAATTTTTTGATTACACACGCAATGGTATATTCTATGCACCGATTTATCTCATATTAGGCATATGGGCAGCAAAACGTCCACAGCCTGCTAGAACGCCGATAAACTACGCGGGTTTGTTTCTGATTTCGTTAGCACTAATTATAGCCGAAGCATCCCTTCTGAAAGCAATACAATTTCCGCGGCATGACAGTATGTACGCATTTGCTTGGCCAGCAACCTACTTCTTGTTCCACTGGGCGTTATCCTGGAAAGGCCGGTCTGGAAAAGCATTTAGGGAGTGGCGAGTATGGATTTATATATTGCATCCTATCGCTATCGTACTCGTTCGAGGAGCAGCTGAATTCGTGAAGCTCGAAGCTTTATTCATTACAAATAGCCTCATTCATTTTGTCGCTGTATGTCTTGCATCTATCGTTATGGCAGCACTCGCCGTACGAATATCCGTCATAAAATTTAAGTTTCGACCATAGATATGATAATGGGAGATGTTCGTTAAGCAAATGAACGAGAGGAGAAGCCGCAGCGAAGGAGCATTACATGCAGCTGGGAGGGATTGCAATGAGTAACGAACTGCTCATTCAACTACTCGTGCTTATCGTAATGATCATCGATATGGCTAACCGATCCAAAGATTCGTAACGTTAAAAGGCAAAACATCGAAAGTGGTGTTTTGCCTTTTTTTTTCGTGTTTGTATGAAAGGAGAGGAAAAGACAGGGCAGCAACGAATATGTTTACATGTTGAGAAAATATGAATCGTTCCCTTAAGCTTACGTTTTGAGAACGCATTAGATAGGAAGGAGCAACGCCATGATTGAATGTCCTTGGTGCGGCAGCAGCGTTATACTCGAGCATAATTGTTGTCCTGAATGTAAACAAGAGGTTCTTGATGAGCATTTAGTTCCCTTTGTTGATGAGCAAGAGAATGGGCTTGAAGAATCAGATCTCGAACTGGATGAGAATGATATAAACAATAGCATTGCGAATTCATTCAAATGCACAAAATGTAATCATAATGAGTGCGATATTAATGAATTGGCTATGACAGGTGCGGGATTAAGCAAGCTTCTAAACATTCAATATCAACATTATTTATTTGTTTCTTGCATGCACTGCGGATTTGTTGAAATATATGACCCTACGAT
>NZ_JBFTSN010000672.1:0-2130 GCF_056400045.1 Paenibacillus sp. 01L418 | reverse complement strand
GTTATAAGCAGTTCCTTTGCCCTTTCCATTCGGTGCAAGGTCATGAACTTATTGAGACTTATCCCTTTCTGTTTCTTGAATAAATGGCTCAAATAACTAGGAGATAAATAAACCCGCTCCGCCAATAACTCCAACGACAAGTCTGTCTGGTATTCGTTCTCGATTATTCGGACGACTTCATCGATCGCTTTGGAGGTCGCTTCCGAATTCTTTTCGCAGGAAGACTCGTTTGCCTTTAAAATACTCAGTACTACTTTACGCAAATCACTCAGCTTTACCGTTTTATAGATGTCCTCCAAACTATGCTTGAATCTATCATTATTCTTTGTTATAGAAGCATTGAATGTAGCTTTGACAATTTCGGTGCACACATATTTTACATAGATAACCGTAAAATGCTCCCTGTGTTGCAAAGCATCAAACAGTTGCTCGACATGCAGTTGCGCGATATCGTATCGATTGTGCTGAATGTTTTGCTTCAATTCCGTTAGCACATCATTTACTCCTGCTCGTAACAAATGACGTGCGGTTCGCAAGCATCACCGTACCCTCATCGAAAAAGAACTTGTTTTCCAGCATCGTTTACATCTCGTGAAATTGTTTGTGGAGCTGCTTTACATCATCCATCAATCCGCTGATCACAACACAGATATCATTATCGTACATATCCTGGAATATCCGGATCAAATGCTGTCCAAGCTCCGTTGCTTCCAGCGACTCGTCGGGGGCGGTTTCCAAGAGTAGCAACGCTTGAAATGTATTTAGCGAATTTGAGTATCAGCTTGCGTCTGCGCATCCTTCAGGACGGTATCTACATCTTTCCCGCCAAAATAAGCTTGCAATGCAACAACGATAATATCCTCAATGGCGTAAGTGTTCGTGCCATAGTTGACGGTAGGAATCTTAGCAGTCCATGTTGCAAAATCAGATACGATTTTTTGGCCTTGAAAATATTCGTCTGCCGCAGAGTAAGCTTCTCCACTTGCCGCAGCCTTTAGAGTACCAATGACTCCAATCTTTGTATTTAKAGACTGATAGAGTTCAGCGTCGGAAGCAAATGTCTTTCCGAGAAACTCGGCAGCAGCTTCTTTACCCTCCACATTCATTACATACCAAGAGCTGCCGCCAAGACTTGATGCATGGACGGAGCCTTTTGTTACTGCAAGCTTAGGAAGCGGAGCTACTGCCCATTTTTGTGACTGAGAAGCTTCAGCTTTAATTGAAGGGGTAATCCAGTTACCGGTAGGTACGCTAGCGACTTCACCATGATTGAATGCACCAACAAATTGGCTCCAATCCGATATCACCTTCACAATGCCGGAATCCAGCATTTCTTTATACAATTCAATCGCCTCTTTTAAAGCGGCATTGTCTGCAATGATCGGAGTCTTGCCATCCTCTGCCGTATACCATTGCCCCGCAGATTGCATCATCATGCGAATAAGTCCAAGATCGTTAGGGTCAAGGGTGAGCATGTTTTTGCCGGTCTTCTCTTTTATAGCTTTACCGATCTCGATATACTGCTTCCAGTCGATTTCTTTCATGTCAGCTAAGCTATAGCCCGCTTGCTCCAAATAATCTGTCCGTACATACATTCCGGTTACACCTGAATCAAATGGTACGCCGTATTGCTTGCCATCAACACTCGTCGGATCAATCTTATAATCAGCGAAATTTTCGACTTTTACGGCGTCTGTCAATTCATAAAACGAATTCGGATACGCTTGCAAAAAGCTCTGTGCTCGATAATCCTCGATCAATACGATGTTAGGCAAACCTTTCGTAGAACCTGAATTCAACAAGGTGTTCAACTTTTGAACGATATCAGCCTGCGCGTTTTCCACGATGTTGATCATTACATCCGAATGAACTTGTGAATATGCTTCTTTTGCTACACCCATGGCGGCAATGTTAAACGCCGGGTCCCACGCCCAAACTGTAATCTCTTTCGGATTGGAAGTGCTTTCATCTCCCGAGCTTGTTAGGCTGCCTTTCGTTCCACCAGACGAACATGTTGTCAAGAGAATAACGCCAGCAAGCAGAATGAAAACTAATTGCTTCAATAAATAATCCCCCTTGTAAAATAAAAAAAGATGAAAGCGTTTTCCAATGACGCATCCATCTTAACAC
>NZ_JBFTSN010000671.1:0-2139 GCF_056400045.1 Paenibacillus sp. 01L418 | reverse complement strand
GGAGTTCTCTGCTATGATGGTTCGGGCGCTTCATCTAGAACTTGGAGCAGACAGTAAACTTGCCTTCAACGATAGCGATAGAATTGCTGCGTGGGCGAAACCGTATATCGCAACAGCGGTTAAGGCAGGTCTATTAAAAGGTTATGATGACGGAAGCTTCCGCGCAGACCAGTTAATTAATCGGACAGAAATGGTTGCTGTCGTCATGAGGGCTCTTGATCTAAAAGCAGACCAAAAAACGAAGCTGCAGTTTGCGGATGCGTTAGAAATTCCTGTTTGGGCGACTGGTTACGTAGCTGCAGCTGTGGAGACAGGAATTATCAAAGGGCGAGATGGTAACCGGTTTGCACCTCATGAGCATGCTACTCGGGCTGAGTCGGTAGTCGTCATCCTTGCAATGCTGAAGCAAAAATAGAACGATAAACAATAACAAAGGAAAGTCGAGGGAAAAAAGTATGAGGAAAACCATGAGTCTTCTATTAGCTTTGGTGATCGGCTTCACATTATGCTTGCCTATGACTAGTATGGCGTATGGCGAAGCGGGTGGAACGGGAGCAACGATGGCGGTAACCGATTTAACGACGGAGTACACGAACAATCCGATCGGTATTGATGTGATGAAGCCGAGGTTGAGTTGGAAGCTTCAGTCCGATAAACGTGGACAGCTTCAAACAGCATATGCCATTCAGGTAGCTAGCACCAAACAGAAATTGCTGGATAACCAACCGGATGTGTGGAATACCGATAAAGTTGATTCGAATCAATCGGTAAATGTCGTTTATGACGGCAAACCTTTGGAGTCCGGCAAACGTTACTTTTGGAGAGTAAAAGTATGGGACTTGAACAATGAGAGGGCTTCAGAATGGAGTGATCCTGCTTGGTGGGAAATGGGTCTTCTCCATGATTCGGATTGGCAAGCGGAATGGATCGGCATGAGCGACGCGAACAATATGACAACAGAAGGTCTTAAATGGGTTTGGTTTCCGGAAGGGAATCCGGCTTCAAATGCTCCTGCAGGAGATCGCTATTTTCGCAAAACCATTCAATTACCGTTAGACCGGACAATAACACAAGGGAAATTTTTATTAACTGCGGATGATGGGTTCGTGTTATATGTGAATGGAAAGCGAATGGGCAGTTCTATCAAAGCGGTCGATTCATGGAAAGAAGGCAAAATTGTAGATGTCTCAAGTGCACTCATTCCTGGATCTAATACGATTGCAATCCAAACGTCAAACGATGGCGGACCTGCTGGTCTTCTTGGCAGCTTGAAAGTGGTATTCGAGGAAGGAACACCTCTTCAATTGAATATGGATCAAGGTTTGAAAGCGGCCAAGGTAAAGATGGAGGGATGGGAGAAATCGGATTTTGATGACAGCAGCTGGTCAGCTGCGATGATCGTCGCGTCCTATGGGGAGTCGCCATGGGGGAAAAATGTAAAAATTACAGCTTCGCCTCCTTACATTCGCAAAGGTTTCTCTTTAGAGAAGTCCATTGCAAAAGCAAGACTTTACTCCAGCGCTCTCGGAATATATGAACCTAGCATTAACGGCAAACGTATAGGCCGAGATTTATTTACGCCAGGATGGACAGATTACACGAAGCATATTCAATACCAGACTTATGATGTAACTGATTTGCTTCAAAACGGTGACAACGTCATTGGCGCTATATTGGCTGAGGGATGGTATTCAGGACATGTAGGTTTTATTGGTCCGAACATTTATGGCGATAGCAATTATTTGTTCATGCAATTAAATCTGGAGTACACAGACGGTTCAACAGAAACAATTGGAACGGATCAATCATGGAAATGGGCAGCAGGACCAATTGTATCTTCTAGTATTTTGATGGGAGAGACCTATGATGCAACGAAAGAATTAGACGGATGGGATACTCCTGCCTTCGATGCATCGAGCTGGGATTCGGTTCAGAAATTAGAGGAAGAAGTGACTGGGAAGCTAGTCGCCCAGGATGGCCCAACGGTACAATTAATTGAAGAAATGAAGCCGATTAAGATGACGGAGCCGGAACCTGGCAAATATGTGTTTGATTTAGGGCAGAACATGGTCGGAACCGTAAGGCTAAAAGTAAGCGGTGAAGCAGGTCAAACGGTTACTCTGCGACATGCAGAGGTGT
>NZ_JBFTSN010000670.1:0-2144 GCF_056400045.1 Paenibacillus sp. 01L418 | reverse complement strand
TCCATCTATAAGTGATAGATTGCTCCATCTTTCCCGATTCAGTCATGCGACCATATCGCGTATCCGGTATTAGCATTCGTTTCCGAATGTTATCCCAGTCTTACAGGCAGGTTACCCACGTGTTACTCACCCGTCCGCCGCTAAGCATCAGAGGTGCAAGCACCTCATCAACTCCGCTCGACTTGCATGTATTAGGCACGCCGCCAGCGTTCGTCCTGAGCCAGGAYCAAACTCTCCAAATTGGTGTTTGACTTGCTCATAACTTTTATCGCTATATTTGCTCATCCCGAAGGATTTGCAAGGCAGTTATTACTCGTTGTTCAGTTTTCAAAGAGCAATCTTTTCTTTCGTGTCAACCGCGTATTTCGTATCGGCGACTTTTATAATATATCACGTTTGCCTATCTCTTTGCAAGTACTTTTTTTCGTTTTTCGACATTTTTTTTAAAATGTCGTTTTCGCGATTATGTATCCTGTAAAAGCGGCGAGTACTAATATATCATCTGATACTAATATAAGTCAAGCATGTTTTCTACTTTTTATTTTAAACAAAAGAAGCGCATGCCTGCCTCTATAAACATAGGGCATGACATGCGCTTCTACTATTATAAACGGTTGAATCATTAGCTTGTTTTCACGTTGTTCATATATCGAAGTTCAAGCGCACCTATATCTCCTGCTTCATTCATAACAGCAACCTCACGAATGTACTCCCGCTTTACAAGCTTCTGAAGAACAAGTGATAAATCACCATGCAAAATATTTAATGTGGAGTGTGATTGCAGCTCCGCAATACTCCAAGGCTCTTCGCGACTGCCAAGTATATTAAATAATAACGCGCAGCTTGTTTTCATTTTGCTCATAACGGAAAACTCGCAGCCAAGCATAACTAATTGTACTCGTTGCTCCAATGTTTCTGGGCTTACCGTTAGCTCCTCGTAGAGCTTATATATTCCTGGGTGAACTCGCTTCAGCTGTTTCCACACGGTTAGCTCAGGATGCCTTCCTTCTTCTATAAGAACGATATGAGCCCAATGATGCAAGGCTGTCAGCACATGACTGTATGCATCCAACAAATTACCATCCAATAGATCCTGCTTTGCTTGTAAATACGTTCTTAAGAAACCCGTAAATTCAGCAAACTGCTTTTGCTCCCGCATTGAAGCAGGAAACTGAAGCAGACGTTCACGAACACTGCTCAGATAGCCGTCGCGATCCACCAAGATCTCCCCCCGAACTAGCCATTCGATAATATTGCGGTTTTCGCCACCAGACAACCATTCACTCAATCCATTCGAATCAATCGTTCGAATCAATACCCGTTGATCCTCGATTTGGACATGCTCCGTATCATTCCGCTCAATCTCTTCATTCATTACAACAAGTACTAATGAATCTAATCCATCAGCTAAAGGATTATAAGGATATGGGTTTTCAATAACAGCCAAACCGATTAAATGAGGTTCATCTCGATAGCTGTCCGAGAAGTACGCTTTTATATGTTCCACTGGTTCCTCCATATAGCTAATCACATTTTATTACGCTATAATAATATTCTACAGTTTTATTCTTTTTMGACAGGTTGGAGGCACATTCCTGCTTACTAACTCAGAAACTGTTTCAAAATCATAAGTCATTGGTCATAGGAAGGGTATGAATACATGAATAAGTTCTTTTTCAAGTCAGCCAAAATCAATGAATTCCGTCTATGGGGACTCGTTTTCACCCTTGTTGGCATGGGAGTCATGATACTCGGAACAGCCGGCATTGTTTTTTGGGGACAAGCAGGCAAAATTATTGCTGCTATCTTCATGGTAATCGGCATGATCTCCTTGTTAATCAGCGTAGCCGTTTATTTCTGGGCTGGCATGATGTCAACAAGCGCCACAATGCTTCAGTGTCCAGAATGCTCGCGTCCAACCAAGATGCTTGGAAAAACAGATCGTTGTATGTATTGCAAAACGATACTTACGCTTGATCCTGCACAAGCAACAACTACTCCTTCTGAACAGCAAGTTTAACCTATAGTGAATATACGGTTGATTCTTTCTTAGGAAACAACCTTTATTCTACTAAGAAGGTAAAAAGCTAATAAAACCAACTTTTGATCGCAGCATTATAAAAATAAGAAACGCCTCCTCCCTC
>NZ_JBFTSN010000669.1:0-2168 GCF_056400045.1 Paenibacillus sp. 01L418 | reverse complement strand
GGCAAGCTCCTCGCTCAGCCTAGCAAAATCCGCACCGATCGTTTTGGCTTCGTTATAAACAGGATTAGGCTGAAAATCATGACTGAGCAGCCCCTTCCAATACGTCTCGAACGAATTGTGAATCGAATGCCAGTGCCAATACGCAACCATGTTCGCACCGGAAGCAAGGTGGCTAAACGCCTGCAAGCGCAATTGCCCGGGATACGGCGTCCAATGCGGGAAGGCTTGTGCCTGCGTTTCGAGCACTAAGTAATTATCGTTTTTGAGCGATCGTGTCATGTCCCCGCCAAACGAGATTTCGATGCCGGTTAAATCATCCTGCGAAGGATGATAAATATCGACGCCTGCAATATCAAAAGGCTCCGAAGCAGCGAAGTGATCAACGGAAGGCTGAACACCAAATGAGTAGCCTCTCCATTCAAAATCAAAGTTTTGAGTTACAAATTGTCCCGGCTGCTTATATTCGTTCACGATAGAGACCTGCCATGCCAAAAAATCATTTACCAGCTTCCGCTGGAACTTCGCGAACTCCGCGCCTAAGCTTCCATTGATTGTGCCGACAACGGAAGGGAACTCCTCCCAGCTGTTGATGCGATTGCTCCAATAATCAAGCCCAAACATCTGATTAACGACGTCCAGCGTTTCATAAGTATCCCTCATATATTTGACGAACTGCAGCTGGACATTTGGCCCCGCCGTATCATAATGTTTCGTTTCATTATCCGTCTGATAGCCAATCACGGCTGGATGTTTGCTTACACGGCTAATGAGCTTGCGGATAATTCGCTCTGAATAGAAAAGATAAGCAGCATTCGTAATATCCATAATTTGACGAGCGCCGTATTTACCTGGTCCGCGAGGGGTTACGGCAAGTACATCCGGGTGCTCCTTGACCATCCAAGCAGGCACGGCATAGGTTGGTGTGCCAACAATGACGGCGATTCCGGCTTTGTACATTGCATCCAGCACTCTGTCTACGGAGGTGAAGTCGAATACGCCGTTTTGCGGCTCATGTGTGCTCCATGTCGATTCCGCAATTCGAACCACGTTAATGCCTGCTTCCTTCATCATCCGAATATCCTCATCTAATCGCTCATAAGGCATATATTCGTCATAATAAGCGACGCCATATAACAGTTTATTCATCCTTTAACAGCCCCCTCGGCAATCCCATGCATAATAAACTTTTGGAAGAAGGAGTAAATAATAATGACTGGAATCGCAGTCAGTACAAGCGCCGCCAAAATAAGCGACCATTCTTTGTTGTACTCACCGAACAGCGTATTTGTCGATAAGATAAGCGTGTAATTTCTTACGTCCGTTAGCATGAGCAGCGGCAGCAGGAAATCATTCCAGATCCAGAGGAAATCTAAAATCGCTATCGTCACCGTAATCGGCACAAGCAGCGGGAAAATAATTTTAAAGAACGTTTGATATTCATTGCAGCCATCAATTTGCGCCGCCTCCTCCAGCTCCTTAGGTATAGACTTCACGAAGCCATGATACAGAAAGATCGCCATATTGACGCCGAGTCCAATATATATGATTGCAAGCCCATACGTACTGCCTTGAACAGACAAGGCTTTGGCCATTCTAGTCAATGGAATCATAATCGAATGAAACGGCACAAGCATGGAAGCGATAAACAGGAAAAAAATCAAATTGCTTATCTTTCCGCTCGTACGTGACAGCTTATAGCCAGCAAGCGAAGCACAAAAGACGATGCCACCGATGCCGAGCACCGAAATAATGATCGAGTTGAGTGTGCTGCCCAGCAGATTGATTTGATGAAAAGCATTTACATAATTATCGAATTGAATCTTCGATGGCAGCGAGACGAACGACTTGAACATCTCACCTTGTGTTTTAAACGAGTTAATAACCGCCAAGTAAATCGGGAAAAAAGAGATCGCAGCCCCGATCGATAGGAAAATAGTAATAAGGAGGGAGGTTGATTTATTCTGTCTCATGCTTCCACCTCTCTTTTTTTCATGACACGAATTTGGATAAATGTGAAGATGAGAATAATCACGAATAGAATGACCGATTTTGCGCTTGCATAACCATATCGGAAGTTGTTTGAGAAGGCTTCCTCGTAAATGTTCATCGTAATAACCTGTGTGCTTCGTCCTGGTCCTCCGCCTGTTAAGCCATATACAACCTCGAAC
>NZ_JBFTSN010000668.1:0-2178 GCF_056400045.1 Paenibacillus sp. 01L418 | reverse complement strand
GCTTAAGTAAGGGCTTCATACTTAAATTGAGTCAGCTAGGGATTATTAATTCCTTTGTTTTAATTGTAACAACAGGCGATGTGGGCTATTCTAAGCCGAATGAAAAAATATTTGAAATAGCATGCAGTAGATCCAACTCGTCGACAGCGGACTGTTTTTATATTGGAGATAATCTGGAGAATGATGTTTTAGCCTGCGAAAAAATTGGAATGAAAGGTATATGGCTAGATAGACAGAATAGTGAATCGGACAAGAGAAATGTCTTAAGGGTTAATTCTTTATTAGAAATCAGAGATACAATAAATAGTTTTCGAAGCTAGCTCTGGCTTATATATAAGAAGCATTGGTTTCGGAAAGAGTATTTTGAAGATTCTTTAAGGCTCATCTGGCAAATAAATAAAGATTATTGACTGTATGTGTTATTTCTAGATTTTAACAATATTTTAGGGCAGTATGAAGATTGATTTATTGAAAGGAATGTAAGTGCAAGCACGAGAGTCTTGATAGGGTAAGCAGCAAGGATTTCCTGAAGTATAAGCAAAGAAATCATTCAACAAAGCAAAAAAAATAATCATCGCAAGCAATGATTTTAAGAGATCTGAAAATATAAAAGAAGTAATTGATAGCATCTATAAGAGATTTTATATCGAGGCTAAATAATTAACTCAACTTTCGATGTAACCCAGGTTGTGGGACCAACTGGATACAAAAGAAGCCTTCTGCTATGAATTGTGACTCACAGGGGACTGACCCCATAACGTGAGACAAATCAAAACACCTTCAAGAAAATGCAACCGTGTCGTAAGATATGGAGACAACCTTGGAGGTGATTTTACGTTGGCAACAAGAGTAAGTTACCCAGTGGAAGTAAAGGCAAAAGCAATTGAACTGAGAATAGCAGGCATACGGTCAAGGAGGTAATGGAGCAACTCAATATACGAGGGGTATAACGTAATTGAGAAGTTAATAAAGGAACCGTCAGATGACAGAAAAAACCTTGATACATAAAGGCTCCTCTGACTTTACTCTATGATATGGAGACAAATATTTAAGCGAAAGAAGATAATATTAATCCTCTTAGCTTAACTCCTTAAAGAAATTCTACTAGGATATAGTCTCTTTAAGATACAGCAGAACTACATCGAAGCATTATCTTGACACAAATACTGAATAAGCGGGGATTTCGCGCTTGTTCTTTTTTTTTGCCATATAAAGTTATAGAGTGACTTAACGGTCTCCTTCTAACGCTTTTGGATTTATAGTATAGGCTCGGCTTAAATAAACACATAAATCCCAAAAAAACGGCCATACGAAGTTGCTCCTGCTTTCACTAGAATAGGATTACAGATAACTGCTATACCAGAGGAGGAAACCTATGATAGATTTGTACCGATCAATATTGAAAGCGAAATATGTTTGGTTCTTGGTGTTGCCCGGAATGATTTATTATCTCGTCTTCGCCTATATTCCATTGTATGGAATCCAGATCGCGTTTCGCGATTATACATTCATACACGGAATATGGGGAAGTGAATGGGTCGGGCTGCAATATTTCAGTGAGCTATTTCAGTAAAGCGATCATTGGCGACCCTCAAGACATTCCCTTGCCCACAGGATTTGGAGACGTATGGAGTACCGGATGTAATCAGTGCTTGGAGAACCCATATGCAGCGCGCTGGGGGTTCTACGGGGATGGAGAAGGCTACCCAGCTCAYMGCWCATGCTAAACGCAGTRTCGGAGATCAAACCGCTGTAGAAGAATCGAAGGYAGATTTAATACGGCTTCTTGAAGAATATGAACGAGTTACCACCATGCTTGAACAGATTGAARAGGACATCGAAGCTCTGCTTTCTGAGATTCCWATGGCACAGCAGCTTCGCACCATAAAAGGTCTCGGGAAGATCTTCACCGCKGCCAYACTAGCTGGYACAGGAGATTTAARACAGTATGCGCATGGACRTCARGTATTACGRAARGCKGSCCTAAATTTGGCTGAAAGTACGTCAGGAAAGCGAAAAGGACGAATTGTTCTTTCGAAAMGAGGAGACTCMGCCYTGCGRAAATATCTCTATCTCGYGACGGTTCAGCTCGTTTGGAATAAYCCCGTGTTCCGYCATCTGCATGAGCATAATGTGCAAGAAAAGAAGATGAAAAAGCAGCAATCCATATTTAAGTTA
>NZ_JBFTSN010000667.1:0-2180 GCF_056400045.1 Paenibacillus sp. 01L418 | reverse complement strand
CGGTGCAGTAACAGGCTTGCTCGTATCAGGCGTAACGCCAGATTTYACAGCCATGTTCGGAGCGCTGATGCTAATCGGAATTGTCGTCACGAATGCTATCGTATTAATTGATCGTGTGAAGCAAAACGAGCTGACGATGCCGATTCGTGAAGCGTTGATTGAAGCGGCTACGACACGGATGCGTCCAATCGTAATGACTGCGGTGGCGACAGTGTCCGCGATGCTGCCACTCGTATTCGGTTCGCATGAATCGGGCAGCATCGTCTCCCAAAGCTTAGCGATCGTCGTTATTGGTGGGCTAGTTGCGRCTACGCTGCTCACGCTAATTATCGTTCCTTGTGTCTATGAGYTGTTATTTTTCCGTACTTCACGCAAGCAACGTCGCAATATGGCTTCCTCCGCACATGCGGAAGCGGCTGCATCACAGCAAGTGTAACTAAACGATAAAAGGCAGTACTTTTAGGTCAGAATGGACCTAAAGGTACTGCCTTTTTTTGAATAGATATTAAATCCATTCTTATACATTAGCCATATGATATAACGGCATTAGCGTTTTATAAGTGGAGGAAGTAAGCTCAAGCAGTGCATCGCCGTCTTTGAGAATCGGATCGCTCGCTTGCACATGACGGCCGATAAGCAGTTCAGCTTTCTGAACATCACGGAAACGAACGAGCGCATCGTTCCAATCTTGTTTTGACATCGTACTGACAGCGGTGGACTCTTTTTTCATATGATCAAGTGAAAGTACAAAATCCTTAGGTACATTTGCAATGACCTCATCAATTTGGTTCAGGAAGGCCGTTGCGATATTGGATTTATGCGGAACCTCGTAAATGAGAGCAAACCACATAAATAGATGATCATCAAACAATCCAAGCTGAAAATGCGGATGTGCCTTGTAGCCGCGTTTGCTAGCGCAAATGGCAAGCCAAGTATCCTTTGGCGGATTCACTTTACGACGAGCATGCCTTGCAACATGCAAGTACATTTCATTGCCGGCGTGAACAGCTGCATCGACGCTGAGCTGCTCGCCGATCGCTCGGAATTTCGGCTGAATCTGATTTTGAATAGCAGCCATACGCTCCTCAAGCCCTTGAAGCGCAAAAACATCGAAGTCGGCTTGTGTAAAGCCAACAAGCGGGGTAGAAGTAATCTGTGTTGTCATTAAATTAATCTCCTTCAATCAAACAATTATTGGTGCAATAATTTCAAATAAAAAATGGCGATTTGCGTTCGGTCTCGAAGCTCGAGTTTATTAAGTATTTCAGTAATATAATTTTTAATTGTTCCTTCGCTTAAGAAAAGGGTAGCGGCAATTTCCTTATTGGATTGACCGTCCGCAATCAGCCGAACAATTTGTACCTCAGCTTGTGTAAGTCCTGAAATCATTACTGATTTGGTTGAATCGGCTCGTGGCGTCTCCAGCATCCCAGCCAATTTACGGGCGATGTCGGGATGGATCAGCACGGAACCTTCATGAACAGTTTTTATGCCGCTTATAATACGGCTTGGCGGTACATTTTTGAGCAAATAGCCGTTGGCTCCGTTTCGGATGGCTTGCGCGATGTACTCGTCATCATCAAATGTCGTCAAAATAAGCACGGCAGGTGGGGGATCAAGTGCGCGAAGCAGCTTCGTTCCTTCCACACCATCGCAGAGCGGCATTCGAATATCCATTAGCACGACATCGACGGGATGTTGGCGGGCAAATTGTTCGGCCTCCAGACCGTTTGCACAAACGCCAGCGACATGCAATTCGTTATCCAATCCTAAAATAACGTTCATGCTCTCTCGAATAAAAGGATCATCATCCACTATCAGCACTTCAATCATTTGCTCAAATCTCTCCATTTCTAAAAAGAGCAGAATCGTCGTTAACCGCCAAGCAGCGGAAGTGTTGTCGTTATTGAGAACTGATCGGCCTTCTGCCAGTCCATTTGGCCCCCAATTAAGGCAATCCGCTCTCGCATCCCCTTCATGCCAAGACCAGCTTCGATAGGCTCGTCGGGCAAGCTGCCGTTATTGGATACGGTCAGCGCTACGTACGCAGTTAAAAAATTTAAAGTAACCGCAACCGACGTCGCTTTTCCATGCCGAACAGCATTCGTAATCGCTTCTTGGGCATTTTTGAATAAAATGAGCTCGATGCTGGGGTAAAGCGGTCTGGGATGGCCCGTTAC
>NZ_JBFTSN010000666.1:0-2189 GCF_056400045.1 Paenibacillus sp. 01L418 | reverse complement strand
ATCCTCCGGCACCCATATAATTAGACCTAAAATCATATGAAAATACGTTCTTTCAAGCGCTTTCATAACCGTTGGTTATATAAAAAAAATAAAAAAAACATCTAGCTCGTCAGCGACTCTATCAGTCCTGTGAAATAGATGTTTGTAATAATAAGATTATAGGAACAACAGCTTCCTATTCCAAAGCCGTTCTACCAGAAATACTTTTAAAGGATGAGGGCGATACCCCTTTATACTTTTTAAATTTACTATGGAAATAATCAACATTCGCATATCCGACCCGTTCCGACACCTGATGAACCTTGAGCCCCTCCTGCAGCAGCCCAATGRCATGCTGTATTCGCACTTGATCCAAATACGTGTTGAAATGCTCACCCGTATAGTTTTTGAACATTTTGCCTAAATAGCCGCTATTGTAATTAAAAAGATCAGCCAGCGTTTCCAGCTTAATATTTTCGCTATAATGACGTTCAATAAAGTCAGTCATTTGTTTCATGACCGACAAGCTGTCTGATTTCGAAGTTTTCATCGCCAGCTCCGACAGACGGGTTTGCAGCTGCGCAATCATTTCCTCATAATGATGGGCAAGGTACAGGGCGGTAATCATCGACAGATCCTCATGAAGTGATAGCTGCGGATTAGACAAGGCCGCTTTATTTAGTACGATCGTGAGAAGCTGCGCCCAGCTCGATTTGACGAACGGCTCGGAACAATCATAAGCGATAATTTGATTGGACGCCTCCTGCATCGCGTTGTCCATTCCCTCTTTGCTCCCGATATCCAGCATATAATAAATCTTTTGAGCAAGGCTTTCGATTGATAATTGATTGCTAAGCTTAGCCTCCGCCTGCTGTCTTTCCTCGGCTAAAGACGCCATATGGATGAACTGTCCTTGCAGCATGAACCGCTGCTTCAATAAGTCGTGAATGGGCATGGACCATTTTTGCAGCTCCGCGGGTTCGCGAACGGGTTCGCTTGCCGCAGCTGCAAATTTCACCTTCGTTCCGCAGCATTCCTCGATCCACAGCTTCATTTGCTCGCGCGAGCCATTTTGGAGCATATAATCTTTAAGCAATATCCCAATATAAGGCTCGGCAGAAAAAACCCAGCCGATTTGCTTCTCTTCAACAATGTCTGTCAGCTTCTTCTTGAGCGTTGCATTCAGTGTAAGGGAATGTTCCCTGCTGTAGAGCTCGATCAACATCAGCTGGTAATATTTCGCAGGCTCACCCAATAATGTTTTCAGCTCGTGACTGTTAGCCGTATTTGCATCCAGCTTCCCGCTTGAGAGCTGATACAGCATCTCCTCACGCAGTAAAGCAACCGATTGCTCTGTGTTTTGGCGCTGCTCCGACTGACTTTGGAGCTGAGCAGAGACACGTTCGACATAGCTCTCCAGCTCATCTTCATCGATCGGCTTTAAAATATAACCATCCACATTATGCGCGATCGCTTGCTTAGCATAATTGAACTCCGCATAGCCGCTCAAAATTAAAAAATGACAGCTATTGTCTGTTTTCCTTATTTCCTCAATCGCTTGTAGTCCATCCATGCCAGGCATGCGGATATCAATCAGAATCAAATCAGGACTCAGCACGCCGTGCTTCTCGACTGCCTCGCGTCCATTGGATGCTGTCCCTGCGACGGCAAATCCGTATTTGCTCCAATCAACTAATGTTTGCAGTCCTTCTCGAATCATCGGTTCATCGTCTACAATGAGTACTTTATGCAAGCGAATGACCCCCTATTGGAATTTCAAAAGTAATGCGTGTACCCGCTCCAAGCTCGCTCTTCAGCGTCAAGCCATATCCGTCCCCATAGATCATGACCAGCCGCTGATGGACATTGCGCAGCCCGATTCGGTATTCTTCCTCTTCTTCCATATCATGCAGCGATTCATTG
This sequence comes from Paenibacillus sp. 01L418, assembly GCF_056400045.1. Lineage (NCBI taxonomy): Bacteria > Bacillati > Bacillota > Bacilli > Caryophanales > Paenibacillaceae > Paenibacillus > Paenibacillus sp. 01L418. The sequence goes on along the minus strand of NZ_JBFTSN010000666.1, from coordinate 287 downwards.
ATTTCATTAATCTTTTCATCGCTGATTCCTACGCCATTGTCGGATACCTCAACCCGAAGCATATGATCACTGACCTCTGTCTTTAACCATACGAATCCGCCCTCAGCAACATTTTCAAGACCATGCACAACAGCATTCTCGATGAGAGGCTGAATAATAAGCGGCGGAATTTCGATCTCCTGACCGTTAGCATCGATATCCAGGCGAAACGTCAATCGATCGTTACCGTATCTGAATTTTTGAATTTCCAAATAGCAGCGCACCATTTCGAGTTCATCCTTTAATGC
>NZ_JBFTSN010000665.1:0-2199 GCF_056400045.1 Paenibacillus sp. 01L418 | reverse complement strand
GTCTAAAGTCGGCGCTTCAAATTCTGCTGCAGCAAAATGCTCCTTATGTGGTTGTGGAAAATACCGAGCATGAAATCATTGGAATAATAACGCTTGAGCAATTGAAGCTGCAGAACGGCAGGTGAGAGGCATGATTGACTATTTAACCCGCCATTATGATGATTTATTAACCTCGTTGCTGGAGCATATTTATCTCACCTTTGTTTCGTTATTTATCGCACTTGTTATTGCGCTGCCATTAGGGTATTGGCTGTCGAGGCATCGGCGGATTTCCGTTCCTATTTTGTCCGTGCTAGGCATTATCTATGCGATTCCAAGCCTCGGGATGTTCGCTTTGCTAATTCCGCTAGTTGGCCTCGGCAGCAAGCCGGCGATTATCGCATTAGTTGTGTATAGTCAGCTGATTTTGGTGCGAAATGTCATTTCAGGCTTTCAATCGATTGAACCTTCGATTATTGAAGCAGCCAAAGGAATGGGCTATGGCAAGTGGAGGCTGTTCGTCCATATCGAGCTGCCGCTGGCACTGCCTGTCATCATTGGCGGCATTCGTATAGCATCGGTATCCGTAATAGGTATCGCAACCATAGCGGCATGGATTAATGCCGGCGGGTTAGGCGGTATTTTATTCGAAGGCTTATATCAAAACTCAGTGCCAAAAATGGTATGGGGCACGCTGCTCGTATCGTTATTAGCTTTATCTACAAATACGATTTTGCTGCAATTTGAAAAATCAACGATGCGCAGAGCACGCGGAGAACAAAGGGTATGATATACTGATCCTTATAATTGACTACTATTGTAAATATTTTGAGGTGCAATGATGAATGGAACTCAAACATTAGGACGTGCTATCGATATTTTATTCGTACTCGCTGAATCGGGAGCAACGCTCACGGTTAGTGAAATTGCGGAGAAGGTAGGCATCCCCGACAGTACCGCATATCGTTTTATTCAAACACTTATAAAAAATGGTTTCGTAGAGCGTAAGGGCAGAGGGCAAATTGGTCTAGGTCTGCGTATTTTTGATTTGGCAAGAAGCTTATCGCAGCAAATCGAGAAGGAGCTTCTTACGATCGCGAGGCCGATTATGGAGGATCTCACCGCACTTACGAATGAAACGACGGTGCTTTTTGTCCGCTCCGGTTCCAAAGCCATTTGTATCGAAAATGTAACGAGTAAACGTTTGATCAGGCTTTCTATTGAAAATGGAAGAATATTGCCGCTTAATTCAGGCGCTTCTGGGAAAACGCTGCTCGCTAATGAAAATGACAAAGTTATTGAAGAGATGTGCAAGCTTTTTGGCGAAGATGCCGGCAAGCCTTTGCTTTTGCAAGAAATGCATCGTATTAGGGAAGCGGGTTATTGCTTTACTTTGGGTGAGGTGGATACGGATGCTTTTGCAATTGCTGCCCCTATTTTTGATCCTCAGCAGCGAATCGTAGCCAGTTTATCTGCAGCAGGACCTATCCATCGGCTTAACGAGAATGAAATTCCTAATGTGATCCAATATGTAAAGGCAGCTGCATCACAAATTTCGTGCAAGCTCGGTGGTTTGGCATAAGTATTTTCAAATAAGATGAAGAAGAGTAGCGGAGCGCAAATAAGCGATCCGCTTTTTTATTGATTCAATATGGAATGAAATTAAATATTTGGGGATAGTAAGGGGGGAGTTAAATTCAAGAATCAAAAGGATGGTGTATTTTGCATGCAGCAGCATAAAAAGGCAATTGGTTTGGATGAACAACGCAATAAGATTGGGAGGTTTGCTGCAAGGTACATAGGCGCAGCATTACTCGCGATTACATTGATGTTCAGTATGCCTCATACTGGTCAAGCGATTGGCAAAAATGCGAAGGGTCCAGATGTCTATGTTATTCAAGGCATGCTGAAATCCCTGGGCAGCTATTCTGGCAAAATTGACGGTCGTTATGGGCCTTCTACAGTGCGCGGCGTAAAATATTATCAAAAAACTCATGGCTTGCCTACAACAGGAGCCGTAGATGCTAAAACGCTACAATCGATTTCTTATTCCTATTCGGAGAAGAAAGCAGCAACGAAGGCAAAAACGCAAGCAAAATGGAAAGGTAAAGCAAAAGGACTCGGCAACGGTAAAGGCGCTGGTAACGGAGCAGGCGGCGGAGCTGGTAACGGAGCAGGCGGCGGAGCTGGTAACGGAGCAGGCGGCGGAGCTGGTAACGG
>NZ_JBFTSN010000664.1:0-2214 GCF_056400045.1 Paenibacillus sp. 01L418 | reverse complement strand
CCGATGTTATGGGTGTTTTCATATTTTCGAAAAACAGGTTTTTTTACAGTGCGAGATCAAAGTTTACAGGTCTTAATGCGGATAATGCTTTTATCCCTTATGGGCAGGATCTTGATTTACGCGGAAAAGCGAAAATTATTCTTCCTAGCCAAATCAATCTGACATTCGAGAATAACGAACCCTATGTACTGATCATGAAACAGATGAATGATGTGGATAACCGCAAAAGCCTGGCGACTATGCTGGTTGCGGTAAAGCTCTCTTTTATTGACAACATATTGCGGGAGTTTGAACAGAACAATACAGCGGATTTATGGCTGATGAACCGTGAGGGCGAAATCATCTTTCATACAGATGAGGAGAAAATAGGAGGCTTTGATGAAGAAATAAATCGATATCCCATTTTTAACGGCAGCTTTCGAAAAGGGTCAGGGAAAAAAGCGGTGATCGTAAGTCTTAGCGAATCAAATGATTTTGATTGGATACTAGCTCATAGCATACCGCTAAAATATTTAACAGAGCGTACAGATTTGGTTATGAATGTGACCATTTTTGTATTTATTTGCTTTGTCCTCATTACTTCGATTATTTCGATTTTCTTCGCTATGAATGTAACGCGGCCGATCAAGAAGCTTTCCCGTCTAATGAAGGATGTGGAAATGGGCAGGTTTCAGGTGGATCTTAAGGTTGAAAGCAATGATGAGATTGGAGCACTCGCGCGCAGCTTTAATTCGATGGTAGCTACGATTCATGAGCTGATCGAAACGAATTTTGATATCAAAATTAGACAGAAGGAAGCTGAGCTGTACGCCCTTCAGTCTCAGATCAATCCGCACTTTATGTACAATACGCTGGAGACCATTAACATGGCGGTAGAGGACGGCAGATCGGATATGGTTGTCGAGATGGTTACACTGCTTGGTCGTATGCTTCGTTTTTCGGTTAGCAACAAAAACAAATTTGTAGCGATTGCGGATGAAGTCCAGCATATTAGCAATTATTTGACCATTCAGAAATATCGATTCAATGATCGGCTGTTGTTTGAGATCGATAAAAAAACGGACATCGAATCCTTTTATACACCCAAATTTATTTTGCAGCCGGTTATTGAGAATGCCATTAAATATGGACTTGAAACCCGTAAAGCACTCGATATTCGTCTAAGCATCAGTCGTGAATTTGGTGCGCGTTCTGGAGAAGAAGATATCGTTTTTCGCATATGGGACAATGGTCCGGGTATCGATCATGATCGATTGGAGAAGCTCGAGAGGTCACTCAGATCGGAGACACTAGCCCACAAGGATTCTGGTTTTGGGCTAAGTAATGTAAACGCTAGAATTATGATTATGTTAGGCCAGCAGTATGGGGTGCAGCTTCATAGCATTTTTGGTAAGGGAACAGAGGTTATTATCCGTATTCCTGTCATCACCCTGAACGATGTGGCAGAAAAATCGAAAAGCAAGGAGGAGTAAGCATGCACAAGGCGATCAGAACATTGATTGTAGATGATGAAGAAATGATTCGAAACGGCATTGCTAGACTCATACGCTCTTGCGGTGAGGGGTGGGAAATCGTTGCGACGCTGTCTGATGGCAAAGAAGCAATGGATTATTTGCATCAGTCACAAGGAGCAGTAGATTTGCTTATTACGGATGTGAAGATGCCCGTGATGGATGGTCTAACGTTAATAAGCGAGGGAAAACGCCATTATTCCTTCTTTCCGCTTGTGATCAGTGGTTATGATGAGTTTCAATATATTCAGACAGCGCTTCGAGAAGGAGCTGTTGACTATTTTTTAAAGCCGATAGACCGGGAGCAGTTTAAGAATCGAATGACAGAAATCAAGGTGAAAATTGAAAGCGGACGGTTTCAGCATATGAAATGGAATGAGATGGAAAGAAAATCCGAGGAGTTAAAAACATCGCAACAAGTGCAACTATTAAGCTATGTTACTTCGGCAGGGCTCGATATTTCGCGGCTAGGATATTGGGTGGATGAGTTTCCGAAAGGCCGATACGTCCTTCAATATGTAGGCCTCGATGCTCTTCCGGTAAAAACAAGAAGTTATACCCCAAAAGACTGGGAAGCTTATGTTTATGTGCTTGAGAATATCATCAAAGAAGTGGTAGAGAAATGTTCGAATGAATCAGAAATCATAGGCTGGTGCTGGAGAGGGGACGATTCGAATTTTTGGATATTGCTGCATCTTTCCGA
>NZ_JBFTSN010000663.1:0-2242 GCF_056400045.1 Paenibacillus sp. 01L418 | reverse complement strand
ATTTGATACGTCGTGACGGGTGTCTTGTCACCGCCCTTCTTCCCTGCAACTTCAGTCGGCTCGACGACCTGAACGGAAACCTTATATTGATTTCCGACCTTGTCAATCCCCAAAGCTACAGCGATTGCGAGCTCATTCAACTCACGGCCCTTCCAACAACCTGTGACGAATATAAGCGAGATGACAATTAAACAGAGTAAATATCTTTTATGCATCATCGATTATCCACCTGCATTATCGCGCGACGGTTCAGAATGACTACTTTGTTCGCGAATGATGTTGTTTTTATTGATCAATCTRGGTCGCGCAATCATTGCCCATCGGGGGAATCGGAATATGGTATCCTTTTGCTCTTCAAGATTAAATGGTGCAAATGGACTCAGGTAGGGAACTCCGAATGAACGCAAACTGCACAAGTGAAGTACGAGTGCAAAAATCCCAATAATAATCCCGAACAACCCAAAAGAAGCAGCAAGTATCATCAAAGGAAAACGAAGCATTCTAAAGGTCATGGACATGTCGAAGGCCGGAAGCACAAAGCTGGCAATCCCCGTTAGTGCAACGACGATTACCATTGCGGCAGATATAATCCCCGCCTCAACAGCCGCTGTTCCAATAACCAATGTTCCTACAATGGAGACGGCCTGTGCAATGGCCTTTGGCATTCTTAAGCCAGCTTCCCGTAAAATTTCAAATGTTACCTCCATCATCACGGCCTCGATGAACGCTGTAAAAGGTACCCCTTCTCGTTGAGCAGCCAAACCGATTAACAGCTGCGTAGGCAGCATTTCCTGATGGAATGTAGTGACAGCAATGTAAAGTGACGGACCTAACAGAGAAATAAAAATACTAAGAAAACGAAGCATACGAATCAACGTGCTGATATCCGCGCGCGTATAATAATCCTCAGCAGCCTGTATAAACGAGATAAATAATGCTGGGACGACCAATACAATCGGCGTTCCGTCAACCAAAATGGCTACTTTCCCTTCCAAAAGCTCAGCTGCTATGACATCCGGACGTTCCGAATGATACAACGTAGGAAAAGGAGTATAGGTTTTTTCCTGAATTAATTCTTCAATGTAGCCGCTCTCCAATATGCCATCAATATCGATCCGATCGAGACGACGATGCACTTCTTCTACTATCTTGTCATTTGCAATTCCTTTGATATACATGATCGATACATCGGTTTTTGTCACTCTCCCAATTGACGTTGTTGTGAGCCATAAATTAGGATCTTTTATTTTGCGGCGGATTAACGCCGTATTGGTTCGAATACATTCTGTAAAGCCTTCTTTCGGTCCCCGAATGACGGTCTCTGTCGTGGATTCCGTGACTGCACGGTCTTTCCAGCCTCGCATGCCGATGATGAACCCTTGGGCGCAACCGTCCAATAAAAGAATGACATCTCCAGACAACAAAGCAGTTGTCAAAGCACCAAATTCAGAAACATCCTTGATAGCTCCTACCGTTAGAATTTGATCCTTCACAACTTGGAGGATCTTATCTGGGCTTGATTCGTTTGGGTCAAGCTCCGTATTAGGGATGCTTGGCATAAGCGATTCGATGATGAATTTCTGCACAGATTGCAGATCCGTTAAACCATCTGTATAAAATATCCCGGCTTTAAATTTCTCTCCTGCTCCAATCTGAATTTCTCTGATCACAATATCGCTGCTATGACCTAGCATATTTTTTACATATTGGATATTATCATCAAGGCATAAATTCAACCTTTTTTCTTGGGCAGCTTTGTTGGAATCTATACGCTTGCTTGCTGGAAGATCCATCTTGTTTTTTGATTGATTATTGAAAAACCCCATTTGCCTATGTTCCTCTCTGCTCTGAAATAGGGTAAGTTTTTTGAAAATATCTTTAACATTTGTTAACCAAACTTCGTTGATTCATACATTCATTGAATGAAGAGAGTGACTAGGACAAGTGTTTATCTAACAAAGTAAAAGGTAACAATGAGAAGATGCTGCAATGCTCTAGTCAAAGCTAATGGGGAATGGTTTTTATGGACTATATAATATAATGCAGATAACTTAGAAAGAGGCCAAAAATGGTAAGAGACATCAAAATAAATGTGCGTCAATTTACCGTGTTAGTCATATTGTATTCCGTTGGTACTGCTGTCTTAATTATTCCATCAACATTAGCTGAAATCGTCAAACAAGACGCTTGGATCGCGGCTGTTCTCGGTGTGGGATTAGGGATGTTACTCGTATTATTGTAC
>NZ_JBFTSN010000662.1:0-2256 GCF_056400045.1 Paenibacillus sp. 01L418 | reverse complement strand
GTTTTCGGGTCCTTTAATGCGATGCATCAAACGAACAATAGCAGGATGAAGGTGGACACCATCGACAATGGCTTGAATACTCACATGATCTGCTTCAAAAGCAGCAGCGACGAGCCCGGGATCTCGATGATGAATCGGCCGCATGCCATTAAAGCAATGTGTAACATGGCTAGCTCCAGCATCAAATGCTAACTTAGCTTCCTCATACGTTGCATCAGAATGTGCGACAGCAATGATAACTTCCATTTCTTTCAAATAAGAGAGGAGTTCCATTCCACCGGGTAATTCTGGGGCTATCGTTACCATTTTAATAAGTCCATCTGCTTCTTCAAAAATTCGCTTCATCTCACCAAGATGCGGATGACGTAAATACTTTTCATTTTGCATCCCTTTACGTTTCGGATTCAGATAAGGTCCCTCTAAATGAAGTCCAGCAATTTTGGCGCCGACCTCAAGCCCAACGACACGTTTTACACTACGAATCATAGCTAATAATTCATCCATTGTAGAGCTTACTGATGTAGCAAGAAACGAGGTACAGCCCGTTGCAGCACATGCACGAGAAACCTCTTGAATACTCGCTTCGCTTCCATCCATCATATCGAACCCGTTAGCTCCATGTATATGGACATCGATCATACCGGGGATTAACCATTGCCCGTTCCCATCTATAAGCTCATATTCCTCCTCTGGAAGAGGCGAAAGGGGAGTATGATTATTTTCTATTTTTTCGATGATTCCATTTCTAATCCAGACGGTACTAGCTGGCAAAATAACATCAGGCTGAACGATTTGAACGTTATGCACGATTTTATAAGTCATCTTTATTTTCCTCCTCGAGTTTGTTGTTCATCTCAGAGCAAATAACTGTTATATTTTTCTGATCAAGTATTTCTTCTATTTCGCTAGGCACTTCTTGATCGGTAATTAAAATATCAATATAGTCAAAATCTAATCGATAAACCGACTTGTTTTTAAACTTCGTAAAATCAGCTACAGCGATAACCTGGTCTGATCTGCGTGCCATCTCTTTTTTGATATGAGCATCCTCTTCAAACGGGTAGTAGAGCCCATCTGATTGAATCGCCGCGGCGCCAATAAACACCTTATCAGCTCTCATTTCACGAAGCTTTTCAATAACGGAGGGACCATACAGCAAGCGGTTCTTTACATGTAAATAACCACCGAGTACATAAACCTGCAGATCATCTCGATCAGAGAGAATTCTTACGATGTCTATAGACTGAGTAATAGCTGTAATATTTTTCGCGGAGATTTGTTCGGCCACTGCCTGCACCGTTGTAGAAACGTCTAATATGACCGTCTCATGATCATGAATGAGCTTTGCTGCTACCAAACCAATATTGATTTTGCTATCTGTCTCATCAATTAGCCGTTCCTGATAGGAAGCAAGCTCCTTCTGTAATTGAGGAGAGGCTACTCCACCATGTGTTCGATTGACTACACCTTCTTGCACTAATTTAACGATATCTCTTCGAGCTGTATCCCTTGATACACCGAGATGGGTGCAAATATCCATGACACTCATCGTTTGATGTTCTTTTAAATATTCGAGTATTTTCAATAATCTCTGCTCTTGATAGATGATGAACACCTCCTTGTAAGTAAGTTTATCGTACTTTTTAAGTAAATGGAAGTATTATTTAAGTAATTAGAAGTAAGTTATAAGTAATTTGAAGTGAATTATTGGACGAGCGGATTGGAATAAGGAGAATCAGTCCATATGTCAATTACGAGATTGACTTAGCAATCGATGTGATTTATTATTAGTTAGAAATCTAACGATTATGCGGAGGCTGATGGAAATCGAACATACTCTACAGTATCAAGTGCGCGCAATTGGCCACAAACTAAAAAATTATGCGGACAAAAAGCTTGAAGCTCATGGAATAACGTTCGAGCAAGCCAAACTCATTGAATATGTATTTCACAATGAAGAGAAAGGCGTGTCTCAGAAAGATTTGGAACGTGCATTTCAACGTAAAGGATCTTCCATTAGCAGTATCGTTCATAATTTAGAGAAAAACGGGTTTATTGAAAGGAAGACGGATGCTAAGGATGAACGCAAAAAAATAATGCGCATGCAAGCAAAAGGAAAAGATGTTGTTTTGGATTTTGAACAGTTTTTCAGTGAAACGGAGAACCTCATGATGAAAGGATTGAGCAGCGAAGATCAAGTGAAGCTATTTGCATTTTTGGATACAATCAATAAAAATCTTGATCAGGAAAATAAGC
>NZ_JBFTSN010000661.1:0-2261 GCF_056400045.1 Paenibacillus sp. 01L418 | reverse complement strand
GCCATAAAGGCAACGACAATACCTTTAACCTCCGTCTGAGCGTTTCCAAACTTTAACGTATCAACACTGCCTTCTATATGATCAATGGGAGCCTTTAACTGTTCAATCACATTGTGTATTCGGATCATTTTTCATGCCCTCCCCTGTAGGTATAGTATGACATGTCGTTTATTTCATTAGTGTTATAACGCCAATAATAGCATGAAATAAATCGTATTCATGTTTAATTAAATTGTAATTTCAAAAAATAAACTGCACAATGTAAAAAGTATAGTGTCAACCCTATAAACTATATATTTTGCAACACAAAAAAGGCGATTACTTCCGAATTAATCTCGGTAAGCAATCGCCAAATTATTTTGATCATCTCAGTTCAAAAAAGCTGGAATGCAAACGGCCTATAGTCGTTCCTTCACCCATACCGCCATCTCGCCTTTGCCGCGATTCGCCCATGCGTAATAGGGAATAAACGTAACATCCGTCTGCTCAAGAGCTGCGTCTGCGTTGGTGCGGTAAAGCTGAGTGCCCCAATCCTCGAATTGAAGCTTCAGCGCCTGCGCCTTAATGACTTGGATGCCGCCAATCAGATGTTGTTCAAACGTTTCCTCCAGCTTGGCATCCTGCGGCAGAAGTAGCTGCTGAAGCTGCTTTCCGTTGTCCGCTTCCTCTAGGCAATAGACGAGCGGTCCGCGCTGCAGCGCTACCTTTCCAGCATTTTGCTTCACTAGCGGATGGCTTCTTACTCGTAATATAGGCATATCGAGTGCAAGCTCCACAACGTCGCCGGACGTCCACTCCCGGTCAATTCGCGCATAGCCGTCCACGATTTGATTCGTAATGGAATAGGCTTCTCCGTTTATGAGTACCGCTGCATTGGAAGACCAGTCTGGTATACGCAGCGCCAAAGTGAATACAGCCGGCTCGCCGAGTGTCACCTCAAAACGTGCTGAACCTGCCCAAGGCATATTGGATTGCTGATGAAGCTTGATTTTTGTATCTCCTAATGAAAGCTCCATTTCTCCGCCGATATACAAATGCGAATAAATGGTATTACCTTTTGTGGAATACAAATATTCGCCAAGCGAGGCAAGCAAGCGAGCAATATTAGGCGGACAGCATGCACAGCCGAACCACTCTTGGCGTACAGGCTTCACATGATTAAAGTTTTTGTTTCTTCCTTCACATACATCCGGCGTTACCTCCAGCGGATTCACGTAGAAGAAATGTCTGCCGTCGCGCGACATGCCTGCAATAACGGTATTGTACAAAGCACGCTCCATAACATCCGCATAGCGGCTGTTAGGCTCGAGCTGAAGCATGCGATGAGCGAAGAATATAAGGCCGATCGATGCGCACGTTTCTGAATATACCGTATCATTTGGCAGATCGTAATCGAATGAAAAAGCTTCGCCCTGCGCCATTGATCCAATACCGCCAGTAATGTACATCTGCTTGGAGGCTATATTGTCCCACAATCTGCGGCATGCCGCAAGCAAAGACTCGTCGCTCGTTTCGCGTGCAACATCCGCCATACCCGCAAGCATATAAACGACACGTACCGCATGGCCAACCGCTGCTTCTTGCTCACGAACAGGCAAATGCGCTTGGAAATAATCCGCTTCGATATGAATTTTATTATTGCTCCAATGGGAAGTTCTGCCCCTGCGGTCAGCCTCTGCTTCGAAGAAGCTGGGCTGCTGGCCGCGCTTATCAATAAAGTAGCTGCTCAGCTCTAAATATTTGCGTTCACCCGTTGTCTCATATAATTTCACAAGCGCCAGCTCAATCTCTTGATGACCGTCATATCCTGCGATTTGACCTGGTCCATCACCAAACACGACAGCAATATCATCTGCGATGCGGCATACAATTTCAAGCAGCTTCTTCTTGCCTGTTGCTTTATAGTAAGCTACTCCAGCCTCGATCATATGGCCTGCGGTATAAAGCTCATGGCACTCTGTCAAATTTGTCCACTTCTTGCCCGGCTCTTTAATCGTATAGAAGGTATTCAAATAACCGTCAGGCTGCTGCGCCTTTTCAATAATGTCGATCATTTCGTCAGCAATTTGCTCTAGACCAGCATCTGGCTTTGTCTCAAGCAAATAAGCGACCGCCTCCAGCCATTTGGCTACATCGGTATCTTGAAATACGAAGCCGTAAAAATCACCTTTTTCTAAACCTGCCGCAATTTTAAAATTACGAACCGCTCCGCTTCGTTCGGCTCCCTCTACTTGATCATTTATAGCATCCCATTGATAGGG
>NZ_JBFTSN010000660.1:0-2282 GCF_056400045.1 Paenibacillus sp. 01L418 | reverse complement strand
GTCTATTAGTATTGTACACCTAATTTATTTATTTCTCTCTCTTATTTAAGATTCTTCTTTATTATTTTAAAATCAAAGCATTGCTAGGCATGGTTATATCATTAATATTGACTAGTTACCATTTAACTGGAAGAGAAGAGGTTGGCAAAAGGATCACAACGGCCAACGAGAGATGGGTTAAAAATGAAAGAGGAAAGTTGAATCTCAACAGGATGAGTTAGAACTGATATTAATTATTTGGAATTGGGATCATGGGGCTTTATACAAAAAATAGGGCCCCCTTTTCATGGAAGAGGAGATCTTCCCCTTTCGGTTAGATAGCGAGTAGCCTATAAAGAATATAAAATAAGATTATTCAGACCTTTCACATGTCCGAAATGGTACGAAATAAGGCAAGGTTTTTCTCATTTGTTCTATTTATTCGTAATGCCATGGTAGTATAAAAAATTTTCTTAATTTCAAAGCAGAAGGCTGGCGCAAGCTGGCCGTAGCGCTAAGAGCATCTAAATAGAAAATAGCCCAGCAACCAAGTTGAACTGTGACCCATAAGAAGGACACTTTGAAAAAAGTGCCCTCTTATGGGTCACAGTTCAGACTGGTGAGCTGTTTTTTATTTGTGGTATGGTTAGCGTAATATAAATATGGGCTAGCTCAAGGTTGATTTTAGACCATCCTAAGCCAGCTATCTCACCTCGGCGCATGCCATAGGTGGGTGGCACAATAATGATCTGTTTTAAACCAAAAATGAGGAGAGTGTATTTAAATGACAATGGATCTTAATAAAATGGTGAATAACGCTTTAATGTGAATGATAAAGGTAGGCTATGTGTATGAAGTGTTTAAAAAGGCGAGGGTCATGAGGAGGTATTGCATGCATCCAGCAAAAAGATATTACGATTTGGGATATCGTTTTAACGAGTAGGTGATGATTTGGTTTGTGCGGCTTACGGATCGGAGTAGAATCCTATCATGATTAAAGATGACGAGGAAGATTTTAATAATCAAGAATGAACATTGAAAACCATTAGAATAACAAATTATAAATAATGTAACATCCGAAGGCAGTAAGTCCTAAAGCGATTAATTTAAATGCTGGCTGTAATTTGTAAAATAACATGGCGTTATCCCTTCATTTCATGGATTATATTACGTTTAGTGTAACACGGATTTTAATTTGGTTTCAATTAACCGTTTGAATATCGAGGATCATGAAGAGGTTTCACATAAAAACTTTTAAGGAGCAAATGAAACGTTACGAATGATATACCATAATCCAAATAAGTATGCGTAAAAAAGAACGATAAATACTCCTAATATGATTATTATTACTTTCATTACTTTCTGCATCATGGATCACTCCTTTTGATCCCATGATACAGAAATTTTTAGTAAGGAGTGAGTACCAACTTTAAATAGTACCGCATGAAAACAGAATAACTTGTTGAGGTTATACGGGATAATTAATTACGTTAAGAAGGCCACCTACGAGAAATATAACTCCCATAATCAAAATTACTAAACCGCGGTCTCGGTTAAAAGTCTGTTGGCTGTCACTCGTTTCAGAATCGTCACCAATCCGCCTAAATAACCAAGAATTAGGTTTTTTTATCGAATATATCCCGAGTGTTAAAATAGCAATACCAAGAATTAATATGAACATTATACCAACTCCCTTAATGACAAATACGAAATGATTTATTATTAGTTCCGATTTGAATATTGAAAATCATGAGAGATGAACAAAGATGAACGACATGGGTAAACCATTAACAACATTATACTTCTTTCTGGTAAGGTTGAGTGCATAGATGAGTTAGAAGCTGTTACAGTTTATCTTACTGGAATCGAAACTGTATCTACAGCAAATTAATGTAAATACTTATGGCGTTGGAAGCAGAAAAACTGATTAGAAGAGTTCGAAATTTTACATCGAAAGTCCTATTTTCGTGATACATTGTAAGAAATTTGAAGCAACATCAATAAATAAAATGGGGTGGAGAGGTGTTCTCATTGGAGTGAGGGTGAGCTTGTGATCGAAGCTTAACAAGAAGAATTGCAGATAAAGCTAATCGTTTGGAACTGGGATCGACCTGTGATTGGAAAAATAACAAAGATGGACTCGCGAACAAAGTCGGCTTATGTAGTAAATCATGGGAATGTGATTAAAGTTCCGTAGATGGATATAATGAAGTTATAGTCGGCAGGCAGTTAATTATATAGAAGAAGCCGAAAAGCCCTTATAAATAATAAGGGCTTTTTCTTATCTTTATGTACAATAAACA
>NZ_JBFTSN010000659.1:0-2283 GCF_056400045.1 Paenibacillus sp. 01L418 | reverse complement strand
TAAAGAGTAATGAGAGGCCAAAGCCGGATCAAGTGTTGGTTGCTATTGCACAATATGCTGCAAATTATACGATAGCTAGCGAAGAAGCTTATAATACCGCTCGATATTGTCTCATCGATACGCTTGGCTGCGGGTTGTTAGCGCTTAGGTATCCCGAATGCACGAAGCTGCTAGGCCCGGCCGTACCGGGAACTCTCGTTCCGAATGGAGCTCGTGTTCCTGGAACTTCATTTCAGCTTGATCCGATCACTGCAGCATTTAACATTGGATGTATGAACCGCTGGCTCGATTACAATGATACTTGGCTTGCAGCGGAGTGGGGCCATCCATCAGATAATCTTGGAGCTATACTAGCTGCTGCGGACTATGAAAGCAGGAAAAACATAGCTGAGGGCAAACCGCCGTTTGTCATGAGAGATGTGCTTTCGGCTATGATCAAGGCTCATGAAATTCAAGGCATTCTTGCACTTGAAAACAGCTTTAACCGCGTAGGGCTCGATCATGTTATTCTCGTAAAGATTGCCTCAACTGCTGTAGTGACTGCGCTGCTAGGCGGGACGACAGATGAAATTATTGATGCTTTATCCAATGCGTGGATTGATGGTCATCCGCTTCGTACTTATCGTCATTCGCCAAATACAGGTTCGAGAAAGTCATGGGCAGCCGGCGATGCCACAGCTCGCGCGCTTAGGCTTTCATTGATGGCGCTAAAAGGAGAGATGGGTTATCCCGCTGCACTAACTACGCCGGAATGGGGATTTTATGATGTGCTGTTTAAAGGGAATTCCTTTTCCATTAAACGGGATTTTGAAGCTTATGTTATGGAAAACGTATTGTTTAAAATATCTTTCCCCGCTGAATTCCATGGCCAAACTGCGGTGGAGGCTGCTATCTTGCTGCACCCGAGTGTGAATGACAGATGGCATGAAATTGATAAAATAATCATTACTACACATAAGTCCGCACTGCGAATCATCGATAAAACAGGACCGCTCCATAATCCTGCGGATCGTGACCATTGCATTCAATATATGGTCGCAATTGGCCTGATTCATGGACATTTAACTGCCGATCATTATGAGGATGATTATGCGAGTGACAGTCGTATCGATGAGCTTCGCAAGAAAATGGTTACGACTGAAGATATCACTTACTCACATGATTATTTGGATGTTAATAAACGCTCGATTGCCAATGCCATTCAAGTGTTTTTCCAAGACGGAACATCCACTGAGAAGATCGAGATTGCATACCCAATCGGCCATCGGCGCAGACGTCAGGAAGCCATACCGCTTCTGCTTGCGAAGTTTGATGCCAGTTTGAAGAGCAGGTTCCCATCCAAGCAAACACAAGCGATATTAGAGCTTTGCCAAGACCAAAACGTATTAGAGAACACGCCCGTACAGCAGTTTATGGAACTATTTGTTATTTAGGTAAATGCCTGCGTACAGCGCAGGTTTTTCTTTTTAAAATCTATTTTTTTTTGTAGCTTTTCTGTAACTTTCTGCACCCCCATTTCGTTATATTGTATAAGTAAGCCGAATAAGAATATATACCATATAGAAGGAGCGTCTGCGCTATGAAAAAATATGTATTGATCGCAACTGTTGCGATAGCTTGTCTCACGGCCTTTAGCTTTGCGCCGGCGGGAGGCCGTGAATATACACCGGTAGAACAAACACCGGATATGATAACTGGCTACGTTTCAATGACAAAAGGGGAAAATAATCATTACACATTATCTATCGACCAAATCGATTGGTACGAGGGTGATGCAGCGACAAAAATTTTCCTTGAGCGTGAAAAGGATTCTGGGCTCGATGCCCCGCCAGATGGTTATTACATTGAGAATGATGATGAAACATTGCGTGACTTACCGATAGCCGATAACGCTGAGGTGCTTATGCAAATCTATAATCGAACGGGCAATATTAATGAAGCAGATATTGTTTGGAATGAACCGATTTCAGTTAAAAAGTTTATTGAACTCATCAATACGGAAGACGACTTCGATATGAAGAGCTTTCCTTATCATATGACGATCAAGAACGGGGAAATCGTACGCATCGTCCAGCAATTCGTTCCTTAAATAACCTTTTACATTTATGAGAGAAGCAACACAACAAGCGCGTGCCGATATTTAATCGGCACGCGCTTTTTATGTTTCACTTGATGCTTTTGAAATAACGTTTATATTTTCTTCAATCTGATTTATCCGTTTAATCTCTTCCAGCTTCATAGATACGATGAGCAAGCATCTCAGGATGCGTCTTTGCAGTTGAC
>NZ_JBFTSN010000658.1:0-2286 GCF_056400045.1 Paenibacillus sp. 01L418 | reverse complement strand
CCATAGTGAAGCTTGATTCTCTGATCGATATTTCGAATCCCATATCCAATGTTCCCTTTATCTAGCCCGCTGAATATTTCATCAATTCGCTCCTGCGGCATTCCGAACCCGTCGTCGATTATCTTATAATGCACTGTGTTTTCTTCCATATAGGTAACAATCCGAATATGAATGCGATCTCCGCTCCATGCGTGCTTAAGCGTATTTTCAATGAAAGGCTGCAAAATAAGCTTCACCGTCTCAAAAGGCCATATATTCTCATCAATCTCGAATAATACTTCCAGACGTTTCCCGTACTTCACCTTCTGTATGCTTACATATGCGTTGGCCTGCTCCATCTCCGCTGCGATTGGAATCATCGTACGGCCTGAATTCAGCGTAAGTCTATAAAACTTCGCGAGCTCCAACACCATTTTTTGCAGTTTTTCATTTTCCCCGAATTTTGCCAGCTGGTTGATCGATGAAAGGGTATTGTATAAAAAGTGCGGATTGATCTGAAGCTGCAGCATTTCCAGCTCAGCCTCTTTTTTCTGAAGCTGCGTCAAATATACCTTATTAATTAATGCCTCTACATCCTCGCCCATTCCGTTTAGCGCCGTTGCAATTTGAGAGAATTCATCCTTCCCTCTGTAGGCAATTCGCTTATGCAAATCCCCCTCGCGGAAAGCATTCAACACCGATACAAATTTCAAAATTCGTTTGGAGAAATAACGTGAAATAAAGACACCCGCAAACGTTAACAAAACAAAGCTTAGTACGCAGATGAAAATAATAAATGCCCGTACCTTCGCAGCTTCCTGCTCGATAATGGTAAGTGGAACTTGCGCCACTAATGTCCAATTCTGATTGAGCAATTTTTCTTCTATTCTTAAGTATTCTTGCTTATCGCTATTTTCATTTGTCGATACATTTTTGTTTATTTTCGAAACTGGTTTGGTTGAGCCTTCCGGAAGCTGCCCAGAGGAGAAAATAACGTACCCCGTAGAATCCACGACTGACAGCATGCTGCCGTCGCCAAGCTTCGAGAAGTCAACGCTATTAAACAGCTCCTTCATCTGAACGCTAAACCGCATAATAGCCAGCTCTTCAACTTCCAATGGATTATCGGTGTCGACGATACGTCGTATCATTGAAATACGATGATCTCGTACATCCTCTTCAACCTGTTTCCACTCCATAGTCACGCCGTATTCTTCTTTTGGAATGGATGTGTACCATAACTTATCCTGAATGCGGCTCATATGATAAATATCATAGGTTTRCTCTTTGGATTCATCGTTATCGGCAGCATTGTCTTTCTTCCATCTATTCTCATAAATTTGGTTCACCGTTTTATTATGAAAGTAGACAGACAACCTTAAATTCATCCCAATAGATTTCGAGGCGCTTTCCAGCTTTGGGCTAATGATCTGATTCATTCGATTTAAATTGGCAATGCCTATTTCATCAACTCGAATGCTCTGAACCAGATTATAATCATCATAGAGTGTAGACGATATTCGGACAATATCATCTAGTTTATACTTCACGTTGTCGCGCATTTGCTCCATCGTTCCTTCAATATTCATACGCGTCTGCTTACGCATGGAAGAGTCATACATCGAATGAGACACATAGAAATTGACAACGACCAAAATAACGATAAAGATCATATAGGACAGCATAAGCTTGTATCCGATCGGCATATATCCGAGTCTCTTTCTATTCTCCCGGACTATTTTCATCTAAAGCTCCCCCATTATTGATCAATTCTCTCTCTTCCGATATTCCATAGGTGTCATGCCAAACTTCTCCTTAAATTGTCGGCTGAAATAGGGAAGATAACGATAACCAACCTGATCGGCAACTTCATAAATTTTTATCCCGGGTTGATTGAGCAGTTCACATGCTTTCTCCATACGCAGATGCACGAGCAGTTCATTGAAGGTATGACCTGACTTTTCTTTTATTAAAAACCCCATATAGCTAGGCGAGAAAGAAAACTGCAGCGCCATATCTTTGAGGGTAATATTTTCACTCATCCTCTCCTTAATTGACTTCGTGACGCTGCGTATAAACTTGCTGTCTTTCATGACGTTTTTCTTCTGCAGTCGTTCAGAAATTTCATATAAGAGCTTTACAAGCCATGAACGTATATCGTTAATCGTTTCGAATTGCATTAAAACTTCGAGATGGTGAATATCAATACCTAGCAGTTCAAATAAATCCTCATTCATTTCACTTAAATATTGATCCAGCTTCCATATAATATAGCTGGTCATATGATGAACAGTAAATCTGGAGCGA
>NZ_JBFTSN010000657.1:0-2322 GCF_056400045.1 Paenibacillus sp. 01L418 | reverse complement strand
AGCTTAATGATACCTGACGTGATGAGTGCACCAAGATTTTTGGGAAACGGGAAAATTGACTATATCGAGAAATCGGTGCCTGCCCCTGGACCAGGCCAGCTGCTGCTCCAGGTCAAAGCAAACGCTTTATGCGGATCAGAGCGTGGACAGTTCTACAGCGGTTCTGAAGCGACGCCTGGTCATGAGGCAGCAGGCATCGTTGTCGCAGCAGGCACAAATACCAAAACGGATCTAGGTACACATGGCGTTGTTTTCTTAATGGATTTTTGCGGGCAATGCCGCAGCTGCAAGCGAGGGTACACGAACCAATGCTTAAGCAAGCGTGCAGATTATGGCTTCTCTCATGATGGCGGTTACGGGCCTTATATGGTCGTGAACGAAAATGTGTTTTTTGCTGTGGATGCTGCCATTCCGTTGGCAGAAGCAACGATATTGCTTGATATCATGGGGACAGGCGGTCATGCGATTCGCAGAGCGCAGCTTGTGCATGGTGATATCGAATCCATCCTTATCGCCGGTGCAGGTCCGATTGGTCTAGCGGTGCTGGCGATGGCGAAGCTGCTGCTGGGCAAAGAGCTGCCTGTATTCATTATGGATTTTACACCGTATCGTTTAGAACTCGCAGAGAGAATGGGTGCTATTCCGATCCATTTGGGGGAAACAACACTTGAAGCGGGATTGGCAGCCGCAGGCTTGGGCCGTATAGATGCAGCATTCGATACGAGCGGTAGAACAACAGCTCGCGAAGCAGCTATGCATGCACTGAATCATCGCGGTGTACTCGTATGCATTGGTCATGGCGAGCAGCTAAATTTGCAAGTATCCTCCGATTTGATAGCAACAGAGAGAGCCGTGCTTGGCAGTGAGTATTTTCCGTTTAGCGAGCTAGAGGCTAATCATCGTTTGATGGGTGAACACCTGCCATACTTAAGTCAAATCATCACGCACCGTTTTGGACCACAATCGATGCAAGAAGCATTTGAGTTGTTTTTCAAAGGGAATACGGGAAAGGTGGTCATTGAGCAATGAGCAGTGAGGGGCGAGTGAAGGTTGCCTTAATCGGGGCTGGTGGCTGGGGATACCACCATGCTCGTATTTTTAATGCGCGTAAGGATGTTGATTTTTGTGCCGTTGTTGGACGAGATGCTGACCGAACCAGGGCAAGAGCAGATGAGTTTGGGACAAATGCCTATACGAGCATCGCGGAGATGCTGGAGACGGAACGGCCTGACCTCGTCAGCTTATGCTTGCCGAATCAAGGACATTTTGATGCGACCTTGCAGGTTATTCAAGCAGGTGTTCCATTATTGGTGGAAAAGCCGCTCGTATTTGATCTAGGGGAAGCTGATTTATTACTTGCGGAAGCAGCGAAGCGGGAGCTGTTTTTTGCGATTAATTTTAATCACCGCTATGCGACAGCTGTTCATAAGGCTAAAGAAGCGATGGATGCGGGACAGTTAGGAGAGCTTATATTCGCTTCTTGGCGATTTGGCGGTGAAGGAACAAGTGATCATCCGCACGGCAACTTAATCGAAACCCAGTGTCACGGATTTGATATGCTTGAGCATTTATGCGGCCCGATTGCATCGGTGATGGCACAAATGACAGATAAAACCGGAAACGGTTTCTCTACCATGGCATTAGCACTGCAATTTCAATCCGGCGCAGTAGGAACACTGCTCGGATCTTATGACTCCTCGTATGCATACGCACAGACTCATGCGATGGAGCTTAATGGCTTAAAGGGCAGAGTGACCATTGAAGATACAGTGAAGAAATTTACGTTTCAACGCTCGGGCAGCGAAACAGCCGAAGTATGGCAAGCGGGTTACTTCAATGATAAGGAGCGAGAATTCCATCTTACGTTCGACAAACATTTTGAACATTTGCTCGGTGCATTTCGTGCGGGTGAAGCACCGCCAATTCACGCTGCGGCGGGGCGCAGAGCGCTTCAGCTAGCCCATGCAGCGATTGAATCATTCCAGACGGGGCAACGGATTCAGACGTAGAGCATGCTATGGAAGGATCGGTTTAACTAAAAAAAGTGATTAAGCGACTTACTGGTCGGCTTAATCACTTTTTTGGTTATCATCAGATGTGGTACGGATCGCTCAAAGAATTTTGTCCAGATGCTCAAGAGGCCTATTTAAATTAAGCTTCATCAAACGTGAGGCTTCTTCACCATTACGTGCTTCAAGCGCTTGGATGATGTACTCATGATCCGCTGCAGCCGTATGGGTCTCCCAGCTCGGACGTTTGAAGAAAATATATTTGTATCTTCTTATATGTAATTGAAGCGAGGAGCAGAAGGTGAGTATATGC
>NZ_JBFTSN010000656.1:0-2330 GCF_056400045.1 Paenibacillus sp. 01L418 | reverse complement strand
GTTATATAGGCGTTCAATACGTCAAAACCGCCATAAATCGGATTTTGAGCAGCTAGCGGATGGCTCGTTGGGTAAATCGTAAAGCCATTCCACCACGTCTCTAAGTAAATGGAGTTGATATTTAAAGCGTGAAGCTTCGCAATATGCTGCTGAACCTGCTCGAGATTCGTTTCCTTCGGACGAATCCAAATGGATCGATGGTCTACAGCGCGGGATTCATAGCCCATGAAGCTGGCTTTCTCTACCCGTGCGTTCAGCTCTGTGAACTGGACCGTGAAGGAAGCGAAATCACCTTGTGCAATCTGGCTTTTCAAATCGACCAATGCTGCTTGTGCAGATGTAATTTGCTGTTCCATACCGTTATAGTTAATGTCTAGAAACTGCTGCTTGGAGAGAATAAGCTTTTGCTTCGCGGCATCTATTCCTATTTGCGCTTTATCCAGATAGGATTCTGGCGTGAACAGAAATAACGCTTGTTTCTCATCCGTGAGCAGCTTGAAGCTGCTACCTATGGATACATGCTCGCTTAGCCAGCTTGCTTTGACGCCATGCCCGGATATGACATATCCGCCAGCTGGAATGGTAGAATTATTGCCGCTCACCTGCGTGACCTTGCCTTCCGAGTTTACGACAACCTCGTAACCCCAAGGATTCGTTCCCGTTGCTGCGCCATAGCTGTTGTCGTAAATAATGAGCTGATCCGTTCCGCGGTGTCCGGGGTATGGTTCATTGCTGCCGTCATCCCAGCCTCCGGGATTATCTTCTCTCGTTCGCGGATTTAAGGCGTCGTATCCTATTTTGGAGGCTTCAACTAACACTTCATTGTTCATATTCAATTCAACGGCATCTCCAATCCGCACAGTTCCATTTAATTTGGCAAAAAACGGACTTTCAGCTTGAATAGAGAGAACGTATCCACTTGCAGGAATGGATGAGTTGTTATCGAGCCAATTGCCGCTAGTATCCTGCGTCATCGTTGCTATTCGCGTAACGGAACCTCCGTCAACGGTGATCTCCATGCCCCATGGATTTGTTTTTGTTGCAGGGCCGTATTCTGGCAAGTACAGAACGATATCCGCCGCTCCGCGCCCTGCATTAACCTGAGTAATTGGAACGATCTCTTCATTAACGGTAAAATATTGGGCTGGATAAACCGAAATAGGAAAGCTCGTTGTAATGGAATCTCCAATCTTGAAGCCGCTGATCAATGAAGCTTTGTTTCCCGTTCCAGTTATGACGTATCCGTTAGCAGGAATATAAGTGCCGTTAGTGCTGTTTGTATATATGGCTGTAACGATTTCGTTTGTAATGATGGCTTCTGTTGTCGGAACGAGCGGAGGTTTTGTTGTGGTTCCGTAGCTGCGGGTAAATATCATGAGTTTGTTGTCTTGACTCTCTTGATTAATGAGGTCAACGATGTGGTTTGTGCCGTCCTCAAGCGTAATGGATGGCTGGTCAGGAGAAGCGGGCTCTGAGAAGGCGGTTGAAGAAATGCTGATCAGAAGAAGGGCAACACAAAGAACGAGATTAAACAATCGTTTGGTCATCATGGCATACACCTCGAATCTTCTCATTTGTACGCATAAAACAGAACCTTACACTTCACCGCCTTTCGGATAAAGTAGCTGTTCATGTTCATGATGGATTGTTTATCTAGCAGTAGTGTAACAGCAAGCGGATTGTTTTTCCATAAATTTTATAAAAAGAGGATAATATTTTTATTTTCAAGCTATCGCTTCAAATTTTCTGGCCAATGCGTCTCAATGCCTTGATTTTGAATAAGCGTTAAAAAAGCTTCCAGATGCAGCTTATTTTCTCGTACTTCATGCGGGGTGACTTGATTTATAATGGAGTAAGCGGCTAAATAACCTGCTGATTCACCGATGTTCCATTCGGTTGGATGCAGTCGGTAGCAGCCGTTTGTAATTTGAGTGGTGCCAATATTTTTACAGGCAGGGAGCAAATTTTTCATCCGAACGGGGAGGAGGGCTCCGAGCGGAATTTCGTAAGGCAAGCTGGGAATGTAGAAGCCGCGATTGGATTTTGTTGTTGTGTGGAGATCTAGATGATAACTTCCGACGCCTACACTGTCCTCATATCGTTTGATCCCTTGATCCCCCCTGATTTCGAGGCTGACATCATGCTCCGTAATCGTATATTTCGCCTTTATTCTGCGAGATTCCCGTATATAAGGATGTTTGGCAATACCATCTTCTGTTCCAACAATGTCACCGCGAAGTCGAAGGCCGGGATAACCAATGCCTCCATCTGGACGCGGTGCTTCCGTTTGCAGCCAATAAACGAGCGATAGACTTTGCTGACGCGCACTC
>NZ_JBFTSN010000655.1:0-2347 GCF_056400045.1 Paenibacillus sp. 01L418 | reverse complement strand
GAATTAAAGGAGAGTAACGGGAAAATTCATGTTATCGGTACGATTGGATCAGAGAAAGCTTTTATTGACGGTGTCGACGAGATCGTATGCAACACAGGCTCACGTCCTGATTTATCATTTGTCCGTGAGGTAAGAGTGATGATGGACCCGAGTCTTGAAAGTGCATATGAGTTAGCGCCACTAATCGATCCAAACGTTCATAGCTGCGGTACAGTTAGACCTCATGGTGAACTCGAATTACGTCAACCTGAGAAAGATTTTTACATTGTGGGTGCCAAAAGCTATGGAAGAGCACCGACCTTCTTAATGACAACCGGCTATGAGCAAGTTAGATCGATTGTAGCCGCTTTAGTGGGGGATATGGAGTCTGCTCGTAAAGTAGAGCTGGAATTGCCGGAGACAGGTGTTTGTAGCATTGGTGTCGGCGGCGGAGACAGTTGCTGTGGACCAGATCAAAAGTAGAAATAATATACGATGTTCCAGCAAGTAATTTGCCTAGTATTCTAGGAATACCGAAATGTTCCGTCTACTTTCGTAGCCAGTATGAGCAACGTTCTACTTCAAACAACCTAAAACAAAGGGCATTTATTTAATCTAATGCCCTTTGTTTTGTTTATTTAGGAAGAAGGGGCGACTTTGAATGGTTATAAACACTCGAAATTTTCACATCTCATCATATTCGCCATTGATTATATAAGTAGTTAGTTATATAATTATGAAATGAAAAGAAGCCAACGGGAGAAAACAGAGGGAGGTACTACATATGGAGCAAACGATACAGGAAATGGCCGAGGCTTATAAATTATTAGCCGATAAAACGCGGTTAACCAYCGTAGCACTGCTCAAAGAAAAGGAACTATGTGTATGTGATATCACTGACATTATCGGGATGTCTCAGCCAAATGCCAGCCAGCATCTACGAAAACTAAAATCAGCCGGACTTCTAAATGAAAAGAAAAAAGGGCAGTGGGTATATTACTCCCTTAATCCGGATGCGGAAGCCTATGTACAGTGCGTGTATCCGTACCTGCCTTCCATGAAAGAAAAAATAGCAGGCTTAAAAAATAACAGCTGTGATACACAGGGGGAAGTATGACACTCATTGCCATTTTAATCTTTTTGCTTACGCTCACGTTTGTAATCTGGCAACCAAAAGGACTAAGTATTGGTTGGTCGGCAGCTGCCGGAGCTATTCTGGCTCTTCTGTTTGGCGTCGTAAGCTTTGCTGATGTTAGTACGGTTACGGGTATTGTTTGGAATGCTACGCTTGCCTTTGTAGCCATTATCGTAATATCGCTTCTTTTAGATGAAATCGGCTTTTTCGAATGGGCGGCGCTTCACATGGCGCGGCTCGCACAAGGCAATGGAAAACTTATGTTTGTTTATGTTGTTCTTCTTGGTGCAGCAGTATCGGCATTCTTTGCCAATGACGGCGCCGCGCTTATTTTAACACCTATTGTGCTTGCGATGGTGCGTGCACTCAAATTTGATCAGAAAATGATTTTGCCATTCATTATGGCCAGCGGTTTTATCGCAGACACAACTTCGCTCCCTTTTGTAATCAGTAACCTCGTTAATATCGTTTCCGTTGATTTTTTTGGAATCGGCTTTATCGAGTATGCTAGCCGGATGATTATTCCGAACTTTTTTTCGCTGCTGGCGAGCCTTCTGGTCTTGTTTTTGTTCTTCCGTAAAAGCATCCCAGGTCACTACGATTTAAAACAGCTCAAGAAGCCGTCTGAAGCCATAAAAGATAAGAAGATGTTCCGAATTTCATGGGTAATCTTAGCCATGTTACTTCTCGCATACCTTGTAATTCAATACATTCATGTTCCAATTTCCGTCATAGCAGGCGTCGCTGCAATCTTGTTTATTTTAGCTGCTCGACGCAGCCCGGCTATTCAAACTTGGAAGCTGGTCAAGGGCGCTCCTTGGGCAGTTGTCATCTTCTCCATTGGCATGTACGTGGTTGTTTATGGACTTCGTAATGTGGGACTTACAGATGAACTAGGAAAAGTCATACAAGCCATCGCCGACAAGGGACTATTCATCTCCACTATCGGTATGGGATTCCTTGCTGCGATATTGTCTTCGGTCATGAACAATATGCCAACCGTGATGATCGATGCACTAGCCATAAAAGGAACAGCAACGCAAGGCGTCATTCGTGAATCTTTGGTGTATGCCAACGTTATCGGCAGTAATTTGGGACCTAAGATGACACCCATCGGATCGCTCGCGACACTTTTGTGGCTGCACGTATTATCACGTAAGGGTGTAAAAATCACATGGGGAAATTATTTTAAAACGGGTATCATTCTCACGATCCCAACACTCTTTATCACAT
>NZ_JBFTSN010000654.1:0-2352 GCF_056400045.1 Paenibacillus sp. 01L418 | reverse complement strand
AGCCAATTCCCTTCGATTTTTCAATACAAATCTCGCTGGTGTCAACGATCACTATGAAGTAGTTGTCATCCTTTCAGCTACTTCAAATGTTATTGTTAACCATTTCGGAGTAGCTGGGGATGTACCGCAAGATGGTAACATCGTTCTGGATCGTGACTTTATTTCAATTACGTTATAACATGTTATAAAAAAGCGCCCATAATTGGGCGCTTTTTTATTGCACAGTATTATCTATTTGTCTTTGTAAATGCCTATAAGTGCTTATATATCAACGTTTATGGATACATCAGCATAGGACCATACCGTTCATCTCAATTGTTGAACTAACGGGCAGGCTAACGTGGAAATATCTTGAATACATTTTAATGGAGAAATCTCAATAAATTAGAGGAACATAATGGGGACAGATATTCATTGTTTTGTAGAAGAGAAAGTGTATCGATATGAAGGCGTAAACCGAATGAGCAAATGGATATTGGTTGATAAATGGACAAATAGCAGTTATGCGATTCTTTAACTTTCACCAAGCAAATCAGTTTACAACAAGGTATCCTATGACGCGAGGAGTGAATACGAATTGGGTTGCCTTGTTCAAAGCTCCATTCGTACCTACCAGGAATCCAACCGTCTCCAAATTTAATTTCGATGTAACTGCCTGCATACACAGGCTCACGGCCGACGAAATGTCGAAGTCCTCCCTCGCCGCTATGACCAAGTATAATCGATCCCTCGATTACCCCCTCTTTCTTTGATTGTGGTATCATCGGATCTTTTTCCCCAACCCATCTTTTCACTTTAAGTTCATAGCTTGGAACGGGCTCCAACCAGTCCGCATCTGAGTAATACAATCCAGTATGATTACCAAATTGGTATTGGTTTGGTGTAAATAGAATCCTAATTTCATTGAATGGTGGTACGCGTACTATCTCTTTCCCAACATCCGGATAGCGACGCTCTATCAGACCAGACCAAACTTCGGATATAAACGAATCGTTATCTTTGAGTTCATATAGTGGCAGTGTATCCATAAAGTCAGATCGTCTTTTTCCTGCCGCCTTGGCATCTTCTTCTTTTTGCCTTGCTCCTGCGTACGGATTGAGCAGATAAAGCCCAAAGTGATAAAGGTGTATATCAATTTCGTTATTAATGAGCTTGTCTACGAGGATCTTCAGGACTTTTAGGCGATCACTTTTYGTATTTGTGGAGATGAGCAGAAAATTCACGTTCATCAAGTTTTGAAAGAAAGTCGCAGAATACTGGTACACGTATTGTTGGCCATTAATACCCTTACCCCTTATTCAGATAATCAAAGGCCAAACCGCACCGGCTTTACCATCCATTCCTCTTTCCATAATCCTCTGTACTTCCGTTCTCTCTCCTGAGCTGCTTCGTAGTCGTACCATGAATAACCAAAACCTTGAATAATACGGTTATTACAGCTGCATTCGCAAATTTGGTTTAAAGACCCCTTTGCCTTCCGAAAATCCTTTATATATAACTTAGGCATCATATTACCACAGCGTGCTCATTCAAATGTCATTCCCCGTTTTGTTATTACCGCCTTCCTGTTCTGCGATGGCGGTGCTAAACATTCCTCAAGCGTTATCATTTCCATCCCAACACCACCTATTTCTTAGTTGCACCTATAATCAATCATGTCTCTACACAAGTTTCTTTTCCGCAAATAGGGCAATACCTAACAGCTGGCTCACTGATATCAATCAGGTGATCAGTATCTAAAATTTCAAATGACGCTTTGCAATTTGTGCAATCGAAGTTCACATTCAATCCCCCTCATGTATTTGGATATTCATTCAACTTTGTCTCATAAATCGTTCACACTTATTGTCCTATCCTTTTATATAAGGCTAGTATCATTCAGGAACAAACATCCAATCACTCAATTCTATCAATACATACTCTACATGGTAGTCAAAAACAGGGAGGTGAAGTGAATAATGCACAATAACCTTGGTACGATTCTGGTGCTTTTCATTCTATTAGTAATCATCGCTTGTAGCTGCAACGTCTTCCGCCACCATGACAATTACTAATCCCATAGACGTAAACTGTGTACGCTAACTTTTACAATTCACTAAGACTTAAGGAGGTAAATTGAATAATGCACAATAACCTTGGTACGATTCTGGTGCTTTTCATTCTATTAGTGATTATTGCTTGTAGTTGTGGCGTCCTCGGCCGCAACGAGAAAAGAGAAGATAGACGAGAAGATAGAAAAGATGAAAGAAGAGTTGAAGGCATCAATACAGGCTGCAACTACTGAGAGTATTAATTTTGAAGTTCGATCAACTTTCACCTTTTTACAAAAATAAAATACGATCTATTCAGAAG